>NZ_JANYJC010000013.1 GCF_025361915.1 Chamaesiphon sp. GL140_3_metabinner_50 | reverse complement strand
CTGAAATCTAACTGGTGGTCACTGTTTGGTCTCTATTCTCATTGGATTCAGTTCTCGATCGCGGCATAAATATCGATCGGAATAATTTATGATGGCTGGGCGCATAGTGTCTTTAGCTGCCCACAATATTCAGAAATTTGGCTGATTACAATTAGTTAACGCGTTTGCTAGAATAATCAACGATCTGAGTGCGGATTTATACGTTTTCATTTAAAGTGATGCATTATACTGAAAAATGCTAATCCGAGCGGGTAACGCTTTCATGACAGCATCGTAGCGGATTTTACGATCGAACACAATTAGTATCGGCACTTAAATGCTGTCAGGGGTAAGTACTTAAAATGATAGAACAAATTATCGATCGAAATCAGCTTCTGGCTCTAATCGTTTCTGACAAATTCGACAAACCGGGCACTCATTTCTTTACAGACAATTCGCTATCGCAACAATTAGCTTACATGCGTCATCCCGCCGGGAAAGTGATTCAGCCCCACATTCACAAACCCGTTCTGCGAGAAGTCGAGTACACGCAGGAAGTATTATTTATTAAAAAAGGCAAGCTGCGGGTAGATTTATACGATAGTGTCCAGCAGTATATTGCCAGCCGGATCTTGGTCGCCGGAGATGTAATTTTGTTAGCTACAGGCGGTCATGGTTTTGAAGTCATCGAAGAAGTCGAGATGATTGAGGTCAAGCAAGGCCCCTATGTAGGAGAGCGAGATCGAACTTCTTTTGTGGGCATTTCAGCAGCGCAGTCTAATATTCTAGGCTAGCTAGTCGTGAATTCTATTCCAGTTAACGAACCCCTATTAGATGGTAACGAGCAAAAATATTTAGCCGAGTGTATTGAAACTGGTTGGATTTCGTCGGAAGGGCCATTTGTCAACAGATTTGAATCTCAATTTGCGGCTAGAGTCGATCGTAAATATGGTATTGCTGTTAGTAATGGTTCTGGTGCTCTAGATATTGCGATCGTGGCGTTGGGCATCGGTCGCGGTGACGAGGTGATTTTACCAACCTTCACAATTATCTCATGTGCGGCGGCGATCGTCCGGGCGGGAGCGATTCCGGTCGTGGTAGATGCCGATCCGGTTACCTGGAATATGGATGTCAGCCAGATTGAGGCAAAAATTACTCCTCGGACTAAAGCCATCATGGCGGTGCATATTTATGGATTGCCAGTAGAGATGGATGAGATCTCGCGGTTGGCGGATAAATATGGTTTATTAGTCATTGAAGATGCGGCAGAAATGCTCGGACAGACTTACAAGAGCCGTCCCTGTGGGAGTTTTGGCGATCTGAGTACGTTTAGTTTTTATCCGAACAAACATGTGACGACTGGCGAAGGCGGCATCCTCGTCACTGACGATCCGCACTTAGCCGAACGTTGCAGATCTCTGCGGAATCTTTGTTTTGAGCCACACCAGCGATTCGTCCATCAAGAATTGGGCTGGAATCTCCGCATGAGCAATCTCCATGCAGCCTTGGGGGTAGCTCAACTCGAACGGTTAGACGAGTTCGTCGCGCGCAAACGTAACATGGGTCGGCTTTACACGCAATTATTAGCAGATTTAACCCAAATCGAGCTACCATTATCGACAACTGACTATGCCCAAAATATTTATTGGGTGTATGGCATCGTGCTTAAAGATGAGGTGCCCTTTGATGCCAAAGCAGTCAGCGCGAAATTAGCCGCAGCTAATATCGGTAGCCGTCCCTTCTTTTGGGGGATGCACGAGCAACCTGTCTTGCTCAAAATGGGTTTATTTGAGGGTGTATCCTGCCCTGTCGCTACCCGATTGGCGCGGCGTGGTTTCTATATCCCCAGCGGATTGGCGTTGACTGAAGCTCAAATCGATCGAGTTGGTACGGTACTCAAGGAGATCTTAAAATGAAAGAGCGGCTTAAACAGATCCCGTTGCTAAGGCAGTTATACGATCGATTTGCCGAAAACAGCTATCGTCAAAGGTTTGAAACCGATGGCTACGGTGGGTTTTGGGGCGTATTCGAGACTTTTGAAGCAGCGATTAAAGCAGCACCAGCCACTAAGAAGATCGGCTACGATTGTGCCGAACTAGCTCAAGAATATCAAGCCATGCTCGATCGTGGTGACTGGGAAGGTAGTAAATCGGTGGTAAGATCTTTCGATTATCCGGTTTTATATTGGATGGGGCAGATTCTTCAAACTAACAAATTCGAGCAGCTTAATGTTTTTGACTTTGGGGGCAACTTAGGCATACATTTTTTAGCCTATTCAAAGTATCTCAATTTGCCGAATAATTTAAAATGGGTTGTCTGCGATCTGCCAGAAATAGTTAAAGTTGGCAAGTCGGCAGATCGAGATTCGCGATTGAGTTTTACTACCGATTTAGAATTAGCCAGTGGGAGCGACATTTTCTTGGCATCGGGTTCGATTCAGTACGATCGAGATATCGCTAGTCGGATCGAGGCTTTGGAACGAAAACCGCAACATATTTTAATTAATAGAATCGGATTATATGCAGGTAAGCAGATCGTAACCCTGCAAAATGGGGGTAAAGTTTTTTATGCTCAATATATATTTAATCGTCAAGAATTTATTAGCTCGTTTGAATCAATTGGCTATAAGTTAGTCGATATCTGGGAAGATAATATCGATAGCTGTTATATTCCATTTCACCCCGAAGTAAATGTGCCTTGCTATCATGGGCTGTATTTTAAGTTAACTAATTAAGTGCGATCGTGACCATTTTTAATAATTATGCCCGTTACTACGATCTGTTATATAGAGACAAAGATTATACTGCTGAAGCTGAGTTTATCGATCGACTAATTCAGCAGCAAGCACCAAATACCAGCACAATTCTCGAACTCGGTTGTGGCACTGGCAATCACGCGCTGTTATTAGCAAAAGAGGGCTATTCCGTCCACGGTGTAGATTTGAGTGCCGAGATGCTAAAATGTGCCCAAGAACGATGCGAACGAGCAGAGCCAGAATTAGCAGCAAGATTACAATTTAGTCAAGGAGATCTGCGGCAAGTCAGACTCGTTGGCGAAGCCTCTCAGAATGAGAATCTTAAATTTGATGCGATCGTTTCGCTATTTCATGTAATTAGTTATCAAACCACTAATGAAGATTTACTCGCGGCATTTACAACGGCTAAAACTCACCTCAAACCCGGTGGCATATTGATCTTTGATGTCTGGTATGGGCCTGCGGTATTGAGCGATCCGCCTGTTGTCAGAATCAAGCGGTTGGAAGATAGTTCCATTCAAGTTACCCGCATTGCCGAGCCGATAATGTATCCGAATGAAAACTTGGTGGATGTTAATTATCAAGTATTTATTAAAGATAAAAGTAGTGGTGCGATCGACGAAATAACTGAAACTCATCGAATGCGGTACTTATTTAGAACCGAACTAGAATTGTTGCTAAGTCAACTACAAATGTATATAATTGAAGATGGAGAGTGGCTCACGCATCATCAGCCAGGACTCAATACATGGGGAGTTTATTTTATAGTCGGTAATTAAATGAGAGTAGCTATATTTATTAATAGCCCAACTCCAGAAGGTGGAGGCAGCTATACTTTCGAGAGTCAGCTCATCGATACCTTGTTTGAATTACATGCTGAAAGTAAACATACATTTATTGCTTATACATCCGGTCGAGCGGTATCTAATTATCGATCGGATATTCCCGTACCAATTGTGTGTTTAGATCTGACTTTAATACAGAAAATTACTCGTCAATTATCATTAATAATTAAAGCTTTACTTCGTAAACTTTGGCACCCTAGAAGCCCATTTATAATTGAAAATTGGCGCGATCGACACATCCTAAATTTACTAAGATTGAATCGAATCGATCTAACTTTATCGCTAACACCTAGCTGTCCGACATTAGAATATCCTTATATAACTACAATTTGGGATTTACAACACAAACGCCAATCTTATTTTCCAGAGGTCAGTAAAAATGGAGAATGGGAACGCCGCGAAGAATATCATCTAAAAATGTTGAATCGGGCAGCAGCGATTATTACCGGAACAGAGACTGGCAAAGCAGAAATTGAAAGATTTTATCAGATTCCGGCGGAAAGAATTAAAGTAATTCCGATGTTCGTTCCACAACTAAGATCGAATCTGGATTCGATCGATCGAGATGTGATGACTAAATATCAGCTTCCCGATCTTTACTTATTTTACCCCGCTCAATTTTGGCCGCATAAGAATCATATCGGGCTGTTATTGGCAATTAAATACTTAGAGGAAAAGTATGATTTAGAGGTGCCATTAGTATTAGTCGGTGCTGATAAAGGCAATGGATCGTATATTAAAGCAATGGTTAAACAACTCAATCTGTCAGAACGAGTTTATTTTTTAGGGTTTGTGCCTCAACAAGACATGGCAGCACTATACCGCAATGCGTTTGCGATGACTTTTGTGACGTTTTTTGGCCCTGATAATTTACCACCTCTAGAAGCGATGGCGTTGGGTTGTCCGACGATCGCATCTAATGTATCGGGGGCAAAAGAGCAACTCGGCGATGCGGCTTTACTGGTAGATCCCAAGCAGCCACAAGAAATTGCGGCGGCGATTTATGCGTTATTTACAGATGATACTTTACGTCAAAAAACGATCGAACTTGGCTTAAAAAGAGCGAGTCAGTGGAATGCGAAAGATTATATCAGAGAAATCTTTACCACGATCGATGATTTTGAAGCAATCAGACGTTGTTGGAAGTACTAAGTTTTACATCTTGCCTCAAAATATAGTTAATAGTGTTTTAATGGATAGTGAATAGTGAATAGTGGATAGATCTGTAGGTTGGGTTGAAGAATGAAACCCAACACACTCAACCTCACGTTAATTTATTAACTTCTTAAACCGCTTTTTGCCGACTTGCAATACTTTTCCGACCAGATCCGCAGCATCATCATAAGTGACTTCGATATCGGAAATCGGCGATCCGTCTAATTTGACAGCACCGCCTTGAATTTGACGTTTGGCATCGTTGCTCCCAGAGCATAAACCGCTAGCCGCCAAGAGTTGGAAGATTTTAGTGGGGAAATTTACCGCCGCCAGCGAGAATTCGGGAATACTATCGCCACCGACATTTTGACCCGGTTTGGTAATGAGTGCGATCGCGTCGGCTTGAGCTTGGAGGGCGCGTTCTTGCCCGTGGTACTGGGTAACTACTGTTAGGGCGAGGAGCTTCTGCGCTTCTCTGGGGTGTTCTGGCAGTCGATTTAGTGGTAAGTCAGTAAGAAGTGTAAAGTAATCTTTGATGGTGTTATCGGGCGTTTTCTCTAGCTTAGAGTACATACTGAGCGCGTCTTCCCCCAAGCCCACATAATTATTCAGAGACTTAGACATTTTTTGAACGCCATCGGTACCTAATAAAATTGGCATTAATAAGCCAAATTGCGGCGCGTGTCCGAAATGGCGTTGGAGATCGCGTCCGACGACTAAATTAAACTTTTGATCGGTACCGCCGAGTTCGACATCGGCTTTGACAGCTACCGAGTCGTAACCCTGCATCAGTGGGTAAAGAAATTCGTGTAAGAAGATGGGGGTTTCTTGCTGGTAACGATTGGCAAAGCCTTCTTTAGCGAGCATCTGTCCGACAGTCATCGTCGCCAACAGTGACAGCGTTTCGCCCAAATCGAGCGCGGATAACCATTCGGAATTGTAGCGAACTTCCAGCCGTCCGGGAGTATCAAAATCGAGAATCGGGCGCACCCGATCGAGGTATGCTTGGGCATTATCGGCAACTTGCGCTGGTGTCAATTGTGGGCGAACTTCCGATTTACCAGTCGGATCGCCAATCCGGGCGGTAAAGTCGCCGATAATTAATACAGCAGTGTGTCCGGCATCTTGGAAAGATCTCAGCTTCCGCAGGGGAATACTATGTCCTAGATGGATATCTACACCAGTCGGATCGATTCCTAGTTTGACACGCAATGGTCGATCTGTCTGTGCCAGTCGCTGGGCGAGATTTTCAGTCGGATCGGTAGAATTGGGCTGGTGGGGAAAAATTTCCGTCACTCCCCGAAATAACCAATCTAACGAATCTGAAGCTGGCACGGATATATTCACGCTCATATATACAAATGAAAATCGATCTAGTCAAAATAGTCGCCAGTTAAGCTTAATATAGTTGTTACATTAACTGAGCTGTTTTTACACCGTTATTCATATTTCCAGGCACTAATTTACCTGTACAGACGACTTATCGTTTACAATCGCACTCATATCGATCGCTCCCCATCGTCAACTTTGCCTTGATTATCCCTAATTTGAGAGAAAGATCCTAGTGTCTTCTAGAGCCATAAAGAAACAGAACCCCAAAAAAAGACCCGAACCAACCGAGCATAAACCACCAGATCGGCAGTTTCTGGGTGGTGTCGGTCAAATTGCTGGTGGTACCATTTTAGGTGTCACCATGTTAGCTAGTTCGATCGTCGCGGGTGGATTGGTGGGGCTGGCAATTAGCTTCCGCAACTTGCCAGATGTGCGCGTATTACGCAGCTACGCGCCGACAGAGACGACGTATATTTATGATGTTAAAGGCGTGGAACTCGCCAGTCTGCACGACGAAGCTAACCGCGAAGTCGTCCCGCTCAATCGGATTTCTCCGCACATGAAACGCGCGCTGCTAGCGATCGAAGATGACAGGTTTTATTACCATCAAGGTGTCAACCTGACTGGGGTGGGACGCGCTCTAAGTGCCAACTTTAAGAAGGGCGGAGTCAGCGAAGGTGGTTCGACGATCACCATGCAGTTAATTAAGAACTTGTTCTTATCTCAAAAGCGACAATTCAGTAGAAAGTTAGCCGAAGCAGTGCTGTCGATCCGACTCGAACAAATTTTCCGTAAAGACGAAATTTTGGAAATGTACCTCAATCAAGTTTATTGGGGACATAATAACTACGGGGTCGAAACTGCCGCCCAAAGTTATTTTAATAAACATGCTTCCGAACTCAATTTAGCCGAAGGTGCCATGATGGCAGGTGCGATCGCCGCACCAGAAAGATACAGTCCGTTTATTAACTTTAAAGCTGCTAAAAAGCGTCAAGAACAAGTCTTGACTCGGATGCTAGAACTCAATTGGATTACCCCCGCCGAGGAAAAAAAAGCCAGAGAATACAAACTCAAACTCGGCAAAATCAAAACTTGGCAGAGTAGTAAACTACCCTATATCACCGATGCCGCGATCGAAGAACTCAATCAACGGTTTGGTAAAGAAACAGTCCGTAAAGGTGGAATGCGGATTCAAACGACGATCGATTATAACTTCCAAATTGCCGCCGAAAAAGTCGTCCAGAATGCTTACGAACGTCTGGGACGCAATAAATATCAAATTAGTCTCGTTGCGATCGATCCGCGTACGCATTTTATCAAAGCGATGGTCGGTGGGGTAGACTACAAAAAAAGTAGTTTCAATCGCGCCATGTACGCCAATCGCCAACCGGGTTCGTCATTTAAACCATTTGTCTATTACACCGCTTTTGCAACTGGAAAATTTTCCCCAGAATCATCAGTCTACGATGGCCCAGTTCGCTATCGCGATGGTAGCGGCTACTATTCCCCCCGTAACTATGGCGGCGGCTATTCAGGAGCAATGAGCATTCGGACTGCATTGATGAATTCAACTAACGTCCCCGCAGTCAAACTAGGTAAAGAAGTCGGCTTAGACAAAGTCATCCAAACTTGCCGCACCTTGGGCATTAAAAGTCCGATCGAACCCGTTGTCTCCTTACCATTAGGAGCGATTGGCGTTACCCCCGTCGAGATGGCTGGAGCTTTTGCCACCTTTGCCAGCAACGGTTGGCAATCGGAGACTACTACAATCTTGCGCGTCACCGATAGCGATGGCAATATTTTACTAGATAACACCCCACAACCTAAGCTAATACTCGATTCTTGGGCAACGGCTCAAATTAATAGTGCCCTGCAATCTGTAGTTAGCGGTGGTACTGGTAAAGCGGCCGCATTAGGCCGCCCAGCCGCCGGAAAAACCGGAACCACCTCTTCAGAACGCGATGTCTGGTTCGTGGGCTACGTGCCGCAGCTAGCCGCCTCTGTGTGGATTGGCAAAGATGACTTTACCCCGCTCGGTCAAGGGGTGACGGGCGGTACCTACGCCGCACCAATTTGGCGAAGCTTTATGCAAGAAGCTCTCAAAAACGAACCAGTAGAATCGTTTGCGCCTCCAGCTAAGTTTAAGCGTCCGGGAAGTTAGGAGTTCGGAGATGGGAGATGGGAGTTGGGAGATGGGAGTAAGAAGTAAGAAGTAAGGAGTAAAAAAAGTTCTCGATCTAACTCCCAACTCCCATCTCTGAGCTACTTATCAATTTCTGATTTCATCCGATCGAGGGTGAGATTCATTTGTGCGAACATTTGCATTGGTGTCATGCCAAATTGACTCATCTGGGTATTCATTTGCTCGACAGTCATCTTTGCCATAAAATCATCAGACAGCTCGAATCGCTTCATAAATACTCGATAGCGATCGAGTAAAATTTCCATCCGCTCGATGAACGCCACCTTACCATCGCGATCGAACTTACCATACTTACTGCCAAGCTGTGTCAGTTGTTGATAATCGTCAAACAACTGTTTGGCTTCTTGTTGGATGATATCAGAATCAAAAAATCCCATGACAGATAATTATCGTAATAAGGTTTAAAATTAAGAGCGAGGCCATGACGATCGATGCTCGTTATTTACATCTTACCGTCAGTCTCGAACCACTGAGAACTGCGGTTTCCCGTATTGGAGGATCGGTTAATGTTCGATCGAACTACACCTAAAAATCGTCAACTAGCCATCGTTTTAGCAGTAGCTAGCATGACGATACCTGTAGCTGGATTTCATAAATTTTATCTCGGACAACCCGTTTGGGGTGTTATTTATCTATTACTATCGTGGACACCGATTCCCCATATTGCTGCGGCGATCGAAGCTGTTTGGTATCTTACTCAAGATAGTACCCAGTTTGAGACAAATTTTAACTCACCGATCTCCGGCACGTCATCACCGATGCTCGTCGCACAACCAATGACGACAATATCCGAATCGATCCGTGAATTAGACAAGCTCCGCGCCGATGGTTTGATCTCAGAGTATGAGTTCGAGCAAAAACGCCGTCAATGGCTCGATCGAGTTTAAGAGGTTATTTGAAAAGGATCGGATAGCACTCGTAGTCCCTAGAGGATCCCCCTGTCTTGTCTCGCATAATCCCCCTTCAAAAGCGGATGCGCGCACCGTCCTTTGTTCCCCGACAGTGAAAGCGCAACCTTGCAGGGGGACTTCCGGATCCGGTTCTCCCCTGTCTTGTCTCGCTTTTATGTGCGGGGGAACCCCGCCCATAGCGAGCCGCTTTTGAAGGGGGGTTAGGGGGGATCTCACCAATTACGCATATTAAAAGTAACTTTTCAAACAGCCTCTAAAAGCTAAGGGACAGAGAATAGAAAATAGGGACTTAATTATGGTAAAAATTGTAGGCATTGCAGGTAGTTTGAGAACCGACTCTTACAGCCAAATCGCTCTCAAAATCGCCGCTCAAAAAGTAACAGATCTTGGAGCAGAAGTAGAAATTTTAGACTTGAGAACGATGCAATTACCGTTTTGCGATGGCGGTGATGAATATCCGAATTATCCAGATGTTCGCCGGATGCAAGATGCATTTAGTGGAGCGGATGGGCTAATTTTAGTTTCGCCAGAATATCATGGTAGTATCAGCGGCGTGTTGAAAAATGCCTTAGATTTGATGAGTTTCGACCAGCTTTCTGGTAAAGTTGCGGGGTTCATTAGTATCTTAGGCGGACAGAGTAATAGTAATGCTCTCAACGATTTGCGGATAATTCTGCGGTGGGTTCATGCGTGGTCGATTCCCGAACAAGTCGCGATCGGACAAGCATGGCAATCGTTTACTCCTGACGGTAAAATCTCAGATGAAAAACTTTCAAAACGTCTCGATGAATTTGCATTAAGCCTGGTTGAAAACACCCGCAAATTACGCGGTGTTAATTGATAATTGGGTCTTTACGATCGACAATTCACTATCTAGATTGCAAACACTTCTAGTGGGGTTGGGCGGGTTTGAATTAGATTTTTAGCTACGTTTGAAATATAAGCATAAACCCGCCTCTACAGATTCTAACTATTCACTATCCACAATTCACAATTGCCGATATCTCTTTACCAACAACGGCTATATATGACTCACGATCCTACTAAAACTGTTAGTTTGTTACTCAAAATGTCCATGCGATCGCGTATTCAAGAAGACCCCTATTATCGGTTCAAATCGGCATTCGATATTGCTGTCGCTGCCGATTTAGGCGTACAAATCGATGTCAATCAGGCTAGTATCGATGACTGGCTGCGGTTGCCAGGAATTTCGATCCATCAAGCACGTCAATTAGTTAACTTGAGTAAAGCTGGCGTAGCTTTCTATTCAATTTCCGATCTCGCCGCCGCACTAAATATCCCTAGCTCCAGACTACAATGGTTGGCTCCGGTATTAAGCTTTCAATACTACGATCGATCTTTAGATTTGGCAGCAATTAAAACTAACCAAGCCACCGCAGTCGAGTTAGCCCAAGTCCCCCACATTACACCAGAATTAGCCAATACAATTATCGATTGTCGCGATCGCGATGGCAAGTTTACCGATCTGGTGAATTTTCAGCAACGGTTAGAATTATCTGGCGAACTAATTGGCAAGTTGATGCATTATCTTCAATTTTAATCCACTTACATCTTGTACTAGCGGTTCACAGCCGCTGGTGCAAGACGTGAGTATATATTTTTGATACATATGATATTTTAGACTCGATCGTGTACTAAGTAAGCACTACGACGGGCGACAGATGCATCATTCTCACCACGTTCCATCAGCTCGTCTACATCGATATCGAATATATCCAAGTCTAATAAATCGGATGGATCGAAATCTTGAGTTTGAGTCGTGATGGTGACAACTTCTTCGATTTTATCTTCGCTCTCATCTGGAACCATTAATTCCATGTTAAAGCAGATAAATAGATAAGTACTATTAAAAAATACTAGAACGAGCGAACAGAAAAATGCCTGCATCCCAACCCCCTATTTCTACCGATCGATAGATATTGGTAGAGTTACTCGATAGATTTAGTTAATTATCGAGTATCTAAACATAACTTTATATTTACATTATAACTGTCCTGACATGTTTGTTGTGCTTAAAAGATCGAGCTAAATAGCGTAGATCTTCAATAGTTACTTTCTGGATTCAAAAAATTGAGTGACTCGATCTAATTCCAAATCGGCAAATCGATCGATCGTCCAATTGGCGCGGCGTTGCAGCATGTGGAAGGGGTAAGTGTGCGCGATTGCGACGGCTTGAATACCAGCAGCTTTGACAGCTTCTAATCCGACAAAAGTATCTTCGATCGCCAGACATTCCGATGGTAATAAATTTAACTTTGGGTCTAATTTATTCAATCGCTGTACAGCTAATAAATAACCTTCAGGAGCTGGTTTACTTTGCTCGATCTCATCCCCAGACACGATCGTTTCAAAATAGCGGGCGATTTCACATTGCTTTAATACTAACTCGACTTCCGATCGAATTGCTCCAGTTACTACGGCTAATTTATAACCGCGATCGTACATCGTTTGAATAAACTGGACGACTTCAGTGTAAATCGGTAATGTGGCAACTTGCGACATCCGCTGTTGATACGCGATCGCTTTTTTGGCTATTAGTTTATCTAAATATTCATCCGTAACAAATCGCCCACGCAATTTTAATAGCTCTTTAATACAGGCGCGATCGCTTCTACCTACCGACACTTGCCAGAATTCTTTACCTTGGGGCGGTAAATTCTCGGCTAATAATAACTCGTCAATCAGCTCCCGATGAATTGCTTCATCTTTAATAATTACACCGTTGAAATCGAACAGAACCGCTTTTAAAACCACACTTAATTAGTTGGGAGATGGGAGATGGGAGATGGGAGATGGGAGTAAGAAGTGTGATTATTGAAAACCTGGAGCGTAGTTCCAAAGCCTAAAACCTAATACCTAACACCTAAAGCCTAATCCCGATACTGACTTGATTGAGCCAGAATACATCTTTGGTACGTACCTCGTCAAATCCGGCTTTGCCCAACCAAGCGTCGAGATTACCTGCGGCGTAGGCTTGGATGTAGGGTTCTTCAAAGATATTATTCAACCAATCCAGACTGCGGAGCGTCTGCTGATTGCCATCGAGGATGGCAATTTCGCTGCCTGGAGCTAGTAGGCGATAACTTTCGGCGAGAATAGTTTGAGCCACTGCTGGCGGGGTTTCATGAAATAGTAGCGCAGCCGTAACCAAGTCAAAACTACCAGTTTCAAACTGAGTCAATTCTGCCGTGCCATGTACCCATTCGATCGCGACATTTGCTTGCTTGGCTCGATCCTCCGCTACCGCCAACATATACGGAGACAAGTCTAGACCCGTCACCACCGCACCTGGAAAAGCCTGTTTGAGAGGAATCGTCATCGAACCAGTACCGCAGCCCAGATCGAGGATTTTGCGCGGCTGAGTGCGAATCCCATCGATTAAACCCTGCCGGATCCACGGCTCGTAAGGCGGCAAAACGTACTGAGTAATCGGATCGTAGGTAATCGCGGCTGTCTGAGTGAGATAGCCACCTTCGATTCCGTGATAGTTTTGGGTGTGATAGTAGCTGGGATAGCTAAATTCTGGAGCTTGATATCGATCGATTGTATCTTGCCAGTCAATGCGATCGCGCACCGCCATCATTTGCTCTTTATCTAGTAAACTCTGAATCACAGGCGAGAGAAATTGCTCCCACAATGTATCTTTTCTAATCGCCATAGTGATATTTAGCTAAATTTTACGCTAGCAAGAAACATCTTCTAATTATTACGCAGGATCCTGAGATAAGATCGAGTATTCGTGCCAATCGCAGACTGGAACATAGCCAATCTGTCGATAGATATGGTTAGAGGTAGGATTTGCCAAATCTGTTAACAAGAAACATCGATCGCATCCTTCATCCAGTAGCTGTTGGCTTAATGCTGCGACACAGGCAGTAGCGTAACCTTTGCGACGATATTCTGGTGGCGTATAGACCGAACCAATCCGAGCCGCAGCAGGTGAAAACTGCATACCTGCTGCCAGGGAAACAGGTACATTATTGTCTTCCCATAAATAGGTATCTTGCTTATTTAACCGATTTGTGACTATACGTTCGACATCTTCAATTACCTCCAAACCAGTCTCAGCATCAAAGGCAGGCAACCACTCGATTAACAGGGCGCGATCTTTTTCAGTCACCAGTCTGAGGTGTCCATTGGCAGCTATTGAAGGTTGCAATGCTGTTAACTGGTGGATTCTCATTTCTGTTAATAGTCGATAAGATTGTGCGGTTAATCCTTGCCATTCTTGCAGAAATGTTTCCAATTCAGGAACCAGCCCCATGACTCCAGTTAATGCTTCTCGACACAAATCTTGAGCAACTAAAGTCAAGGATTCCAGATAGCTAGCTTTTGACAGCAATAATTTACGTGGAGGGGTGCGGATGGCAGCTACTACAACTTCACCATCGATCTCAACCATTGCTAAATAAGGCGGATCTAGATAGCGTTCTGGATTGTGCAACAATGTATTGACAACTGCCAACAACAGGTTGTTTTCAGCCTCATTTTGTAGCAAATAAGTCTGAGTTTTATTCCAGAATTTATCGATCGAGTCAAATTTATGTAATTGCATGACTATCTCATCTTCGATTTTCAGCAAACATTGACGCTGCGCCAATTTTGTTATGCAGCGCCATCCCACGATCTATCCTACTTATTAGCCGTAGGGTGGGCACTGCCCACCCTACATTTATCTGGAATTCAGAGTAGGGGCAATTCATGAATTGCCCCTACTCTGAATTTCAGCAATGCCCAACTCTCAACTCATTAAGTATCCTTATTCAACTTTAACACCGCCATAAATGCTTCTTGCGGTACATCTACCGTCCCGACAGCTTTCATCCGTTTTTTACCTTTAGCTTGCTTTTGAAGCAGTTTCTTCTTCCGCGAAATGTCACCGCCATAGCATTTGGCAAGCACGTCTTTACGCAGTGCGGGGATATTTTCACTGGCAATAATTTTACTACCGATCGCGGCTTGAATCGGTACTTTAAACTGGTGACGGGGAATTAATTCTTTTAATTTCTCAGTCATTGCTCGACCGACATTATAAGCTTTATCGCGGTGAACGATCATCGCTAGGGCATCGACAGGATCGCCATTGATCATCAAGTCTAATTTGACGAGATGGTTTTCACGATAACCGATCGGTTGATACTCCATACTTGCATAACCGCGCGTATTTGACTTCATGCGATCGAAGAAATCAGTTACGACTTCCGCTAAAGGCATCTCATAAATTACGGTGGTGCGTCCTTTGGTGAGATACTTCATATCCTTAAATTCACCACGCCGATTTTGGCATAGTTCCATCAATGTCCCCACATATTCTTCAGGAGTAATCATCTCCAATTTGACGTAAGGTTCCTCGATCTTTTGGCGATGATTGGGATCGGGAAGGGTACTGGGATTATCGATATAAGTTTCTGTACCATGATTATCTGTGACTCGATAAACTACCGACGGTGCGGTGGTAATTAAGTCTAAATTATATTCCCGCTCCAGGCGTTCTTGGACGATTTCCATGTGCAGTAAACCGAGGAATCCACACCGGAATCCAAATCCCATCGCGCTGGAAGTTTCTGGTTCGTATTTGAGAGCCGCATCATTGAGCCGCAATTTATCTAGCGCATCGCGCAATTCTGGATATTGATCCGCATCTGTCGGGAATAGTCCACAAAATACCATTGGCTTGGCTTCTGCGTAGCCGTCGAGAGCTGTAGCCGCTGGATTGCTCACCATCGTAATCGTATCGCCTACTCGCGCATCGCCAACCGCTTTAATCGATGCGGCAAAATAACCCACTTCCCCCGCGTGCAGCTCGTCTACTTGTACCTGTGTGGGCGAGAGAATACCGAGTTCGTCGATGACATATTCTTTGCCACTCGCCATCAACCGAACTTTATCGCCACGTTTGACGCTCCCATCCATGACGCGGAAGTAAACGATCACACCCCGATAACTATCGTAATAGCTATCGAAAATCAGGGCGCGTAAGGGTTCATTAACTGTATCTCTAGGCGGTGGTACTAATAAAACCACCGATTCTAAAATTTCCTGAATCCCGATTCCTTGCTTGGCGGAAGTTAAAATTGCCCCACTGCAATCTAAGCCGATAATCTCTTCAATTTCGGCACGTACCCGCTCCGGTTCGGCTCCAGGGAGATCGATTTTATTGAGTACGGGGATAATCTCTAAATTGCTCTCCAATGCCAGGTAGACATTCGCCAGAGTTTGCGCTTCTACACCCTGGGATGCATCGACTACTAATAATGCTCCTTCACAGGCTAGAAGGCTCCTAGACACCTCATAAGAGAAATCCACATGTCCGGGAGTGTCAATGAGGTTCAGAACGTATTCCTGACCGTCTAGGGCGGTATAATTCATCCGTGCGGCTTGGAGCTTAATCGTAATGCCTCGCTCGCGCTCCAGATCCATATTATCGAGAAACTGCTCTTTCATTTCGCGGTTGCTAACCGTACCTGTATCCTGCAATAATCGATCGGCGAGGGTAGATTTACCATGATCGATGTGAGCAATAATCGAAAAGTTGCGAATTCGCGAAACAGGTACATTAGTCATAGCAGTCTAAAAAGTTTGGGGCTGTAGCGAACTAGATCTTAGTGGTATGCACTATATTTTACTCATTTGAGCGATTGGTGTGGTGTTTATCCGGCAATAATCGATCGGCTAATGTTGGAAAGTCCGCCAAAGCTGTACTAGTTTGTTAGTCCGCTTCGGCGGACTTTGCACTATGAGCAGCGGTTTCTAACCGCTGAGGTGGTAGGTAACAACTTGCGCTAACTAGATGGTAAATTATCTGGATCGATACCTTGCGATCGCAGATAAGCTATCAACCGCTCCGCCCGCTGACGCTCTTGCTCGATTTGTTCGACAGCCCAAGGGAGCATAGTTCCCGACTCATCCCACCAGCGCAGCCAATAACCCGATCTGCCTTCTTTATCGCCCCGCCACGTACCCAGAAATAAGTTCATCCCCGCAATCCAATGTCGTCCGTCAGGATCGGGTAAAACTAGCTCGTAGCGTTCGCGTAGCGTCGGCTTTGCCGAATCGTTTTGGAGTTGATAAAATTCTAATAATCCACCCTCTGGCTCAAAAATAACGTAGATGGGTACCTGAAGGATTTGCTCGTAAAAGAACCATTTTCCAGGCGGAAAACTGCGTTTGACGGAATATTCGCCACCCTCGATATGGGACAGAAATTCCATAACGATCTCAGGTACATCGCCCTCTGCGTGGGGTGTATAGCTTCTCCGTGTAAACCCAGTTGGGTTCGCTGAGGGGATATAAAGCCAATCGGGGGCTTTAACGACAATTCGATCGTCGATCGTCGCACATAGCCCAAAGTTAGATACGATGAGCATCTGTGGTTGAATAAAGCCACTTAGTTCCAAACTTTCGCGTAATGCTCCGGCGATTAGAGGTTGTCCATCATTTTCCACAGGTTCATCCTCTAATTGAAAATCCTTGGGTAAAGGTTCCCAAGTAACTATTGGTTCGTGGCTGATGCTAGCTGTAGTGAGTTGCACGATCGTGACCTTTGCCTAGTTAGTCTCAGCCTTATTTTATCGTTTTTGCCGATCGAATTGTAGGTAACTTGAATCTATACTCAGAAAAGAGCGAAATCGATCGATGCTATTGAATCGCAGGTGTTTGAGATTCTAAGCAGTTTAATACTGCTTTAGCTGAAAGTTTATCTTTAAACCAAATTACCTCACATGGTAGATCGTTAGCATTTAGTCCAGCTTTGTCTAAATTCAGTCTTTCTGAGATAGCTAAGATCAGATTCTTACAGCCAGACTTATGAACTTGAGCGAATTTTTTTTGTAAATATTCTGGTCGCCAATAACCGACAATTTCTAAAATATAATCGCGTCCATCAGGGTGTACCAACCGAAAATCGGGAATCATCACGCTCCCAGGAATTGGCAGTAAATTTACTTCTCGCTCTAGTACCCACTCAGTTTTGAGCTTATCCCAGCCATTGGCAAAACTAGCTTCGAGCATACTATCGTAAGATTTTCCGGGCGGATAATGGGTCTCTAAGCCACACTTATCGGTGAGGCTATAACGTCCAGTTTTCAGATTTCCGGTGTAGAAATCTTTGGTTTGTAAGGTTGCACTCAGGCTCCATTTAGTAACGTGCAAAATTGCCGGAATTAGTTTGGCGATCGCGAGTCCATAGCGGGTACTTGCTTTAAACAAACTCGTTGGCCCATCAACTTTTATGGTAAAACCAGTATCGGCATCACCTTCGATATATGTCATTAATTGAAACAATTTTAGATAGCGAAATAATAGCTTGTATTGTCCGGGGACATTCCGATGGGCGTTGATGGTTAGTTCGCTAGCGCGGTAAAATACACCCTGAACTTGAGAGAGATTGTAGCGATGAATTAGGGCGATCGGATCGGGGGCGGTAAATTCAGTTAAAATCCGATTGTCTGGTAAGTCGGCATACAATCCTTGGGTGATTTGAGCGGGAATTATTTCGGTACTAAGTTCTTGAGAAAGGTTGCTGGCGAGTGTTGCTAATGTGGCTTTGCTATGCTCTACGCTAGGGCTGGCTATCGCTGAGAGTGCGTATACACGTTCGCGTAATTCTGAAGGCTGAAGGGGGCTGACAACCTCAAAGTTACTGAAGCTTTGACTTTTAAGCAGATGGGCGAATCCCCGTTTGACACGAAAGTCGGGGCTATCGCCTTCTAGTTGTAATAGCATTTCGTCTAGTTGTCCCTGGGTACCGCCTGTAACGGAGGTAAAGCAGTCAATAATCTCGATCGCCATCTGGATATGATGTGAGTCGATTTCGATGCGTTTGGGGACGATCGATTCGCCGTTATATCGATAAATTAGCAGATCGCCGGGTAACATTTAGGGAGTAAGGAGTAAGGAGTAAGAAGTACCGATCGATTGCTACAGAAAGTTACGCTACTGCGATCTTTGAGGAGAGGATAGCTTTGATTTTAATGGCGATCGCTATCAAAATTTGAGAGGGTTGAATCGATCGTGAATTTACCTGATGATAGACACAGCCGCTATCGATCGCTAGATTTCTTTTATTTATGACTCGTCCTTATACAGTAGTTCTAATCGTCCCCACAGGTATCGGTGCGGCAATGGGAGGCTATGCGGGGGATGCGTTACCCATCGCCAGAGCCGTTGCGGCTAGTTGCGATCGCTTAATTACGCATCCGAATGTGATGAATGGGGCGCAATTGTATTGGAGTATGCCTAATGCATTATATGTCGAAGGTTACGCGATCGATAAATTCGCCGCAGGTAGTTGGGGGTTACAACCAGTACGGCGCAATCGGATCGGCATTGTATTCGATCGATCTATTCCCGAAGATCTCCGGATCAGACATCTCCAAGCCGCAGATGCCGCTAGGGCGACGCTAGGATTAGATTTAACCGATTATGTCGTCACAGATTCTCCGTTAGGGGTAGAACTGCGTACCGCGTCTTCTGGAGCCTCCTGGGGCACGATCGAGCAACCAGATAGTCTGTTGCGTGCGGTGGATAAGTCGATCTCTCAAACTGGAGCAAATGCGATCGCCGTAATTGCCCGATTTCCCGACGATCCGGGGGCGACAATTTTGCACGACTATCGACACGGTACGGGTGTCGATCCCTTAGCTGGAGCCGAAGCCGTCATCAGCCATCTCGTCGTGCGGACGTTTAAAGTACCTTGCGCGCACGCTCCCGCATTAGCCCCACTCCCGATCGATCCAGAAATTTCCCCGCGATCGGCAGCCGAAGAATTAGGCTATACTTTCTTGCCCTGCGTATTAGTCGGATTGAGCCGTGCGCCACAATTTATGACTACCTCCTCACCCTCAAGTTCAGGCATTTGGAATCATGAAGTCGATGCTGTCATTATCCCCGAATCTGCTTGTGGGGGGAGTGGTTTAATTAGTTTTGCCAAATCCGCACGTACTAAAATTATCACCGTAGCTGAAAATCAGACGCGGATGGCAGTATTACCAAAAACACTCGGTATCCAATCGATTGCGGTAAAATCGTATTTAGAGGCGATCGGTGTCATTACAGTCGATCGTGCTGGGATGAGTCTCGATAGTTTTTATCCCCAGATCGATCGACTCAAAGAATGTCAATAAGCAAGTCTACATCTAATTTACGACTCCATCCCCTATTCCCTAAAAGATGAGTAACTCCCAGAATCCAGATATCGAACCCTTGTCGCGAATCCAGATTCTGATTGCGATGGCGGTGACTGCCATAATTTTATTTGGAGTAGCTCGGCTGTGGCTGTATTTAGGCGATTTCCAGTTGCGCCCAATTTCATTGACGCTGGCAGATTTGGGGTTCGGGATTGCGTTAGGATTGGGACTGACAGGGTTGAGTTCGATCGTTTATGCAGCGTGGGGTACTTATCGCGAAAGTGCCGATTTCTATCTATCGTTGGTGTTAAAGCCTTTAGCGATGCCTGATGTCATCTGGCTGGGCATTTTACCTGGCTTGAGTGAAGAATTATTATTTCGGGGTGTAATGTTACCCGCGCTCGGCTTAGATCCGATCGGGATTGTATTATCTGCGCTCTGTTTTGGCGTATTACATATGACCAATGCCCAACAATGGCCGTATGCAGCCTGGGCAACACTTGTCGGCATATTACTCGGATTTACGATGGTCGAAACTGGTAATCTATTTATCCCGATCGTGGCTCACGTTACTAATAATTTTATCGCGGGTTTGACCTGGAAACTAGGGCAATTAAAAGTTAAAAGTTGACACTTCTCCTTACGGAGACACTGCGCTACGGCTTCGCTCGGTGCAAGAAGTTGAAAGCGTAATTAAGAACGAGCTATGAATCGCTCTTTTAGCAGACTATCCACTATTCACTATTCACTATCCACGAGAATATCTATCTAATTTGTCACTGAGCCGGAAATATTAGTGTCCGCCGACACCTAAATAGGTTTCTATTACCTTAGGATCTTTGAGTAAATCGGCACCGATTCCTTCATGCTTGACGATACCAGTATCTAGAACATAACCTCGATCGGACATCGCTAGGGCTTTTTTAGCATTTTGCTCGACGAGTACTATCGCCGTACCATTGTCATTAATCGCCCGAATCTGCTTGAGTACGTCGGTAACCAGCGCGGGAGAGAGTGCGGCGGATGGCTCGTCGAGTACTAACAATTCGGGATCGAGCATTAAAGCTTTACCCATCGCCAGCATTTGGCGTTCGCCGCCAGATAGCGTACCCGCACGCTGTTTGCGTCGCTCGGCGAGGCGGGGAAACATGGTAAATATTTTCTGTTTGAGCTGCTGGAGATCGCCCGAACGAATAAAACCACCCATTTCTAGATTTTCTTCGATCGTCAGCGACTTAAATACATTCGAGATTTGCGGAACGTAACACATCCCTCTTTGCACGATCCGATCGGATTTTAAGCCGCCAATCTCTTCACCTTTAAAAGTAATCGTCCCACTATTGGGTGTCAACAGCCCAAAAATTGTCTTCGCTAGGGTAGATTTTCCCGCACCATTCCCGCCAATTACGGCCACCAGTTCGCCTGGTTGCACGACAAAGTTAATCCCATTGAGAATATCCGAGCCGGGAATATAACCAGCACGGACATCCCGAACGACTAATAGGGGGGCATTTGTGAGCATTTGTGGGATCGATCGATAGTGGTTACTCAATTCTAGTGGAAAGAGTCTCTTCAAATGGTAAATTTACAGACTTTTGGCGATCGAGTCAATTATGCCCGCATCTTGCAGTAGCGACAAAATTCCTATTGAAGCAGTACGATATCTCTGATTCAGATCCCTTCAGATCCCTTCAGATCCCCGACTTCTTGGAGAAGTCGGGGATCTTGTACCTCACAACTTGAAAAGTGCTGTATTTTGCAGCAACGACAAAATCTCTAGTGAAGCCGGGGAAAGAGGGAAAAGGGAAAAGAACAGATCCAAGATGTGAGAATGTTAATAAATAGAGTAATCTCTAGATCCGGTTATTTGTGCCCACCTAGATGCTAATAACCGCGCGTAATCTGGCGGAAATAAGCCGTAAGCCCCGATGGAATAACCATCATTAACTTCGATTAATAAAGTTTCGCCTTTATCCGTTACGCCAAAATCTGCCGCATATCCAGCCGGAGCGGAAGTATAAGCTGCGATCGCATTTTCGATAATTTGCGAATCGAAATGTACCCGCCAATCGCCAGCATAAGATTTCACGCCGAGAATTTCACCATAACGAACGAAACATCGCCATTCAGCTAAAAATCTAACTGGCTCCGAGCACCAGATTTCGGTATCTTCAAATTCATCGCCACAACTAATTAAATCTTTAGCACTCGTGAGTAAGCGTCCGGTAAACTTTTTAGCAACGGTTGTCGGTTTAATAAAAATATTCCATAATTCTGGATGTTTAGCAATATAGTTAATTCGCGATCGCCAAACCTTGCGTCCTAAAAAACTCGTTAATTCATCGGGATAGTTAATTTCTGGCGGCGATTCAATTCCTAATTGTAGTAGTGCTGCATTCACATCTTCAATAAATCCTACCACCACATCTGCTGGTGTTAAATCTGGCAATCGAGGATTATCTAACCGACTGAAAGGCACGATTTCCCAACCCATCTTCCGAAAACCATCATCGGCGACAGCACAATTAACGCTGGCAAAATCGCCATTTTTGTTTTTGAGGATGTAGACTTTCATTTAAATTTTTTAAATCTGCGGCAAGATGTGAGGTTATTCTTTCTTTTTAGGTTCGCCACCAGCTCGATTCCAAGCATCATCAAAGCGATCGTCAGCATTTTTTTGCCTATTTTCTGTTAATGCTTTGATATTTACTTTCGTTTTAGTTGTTTCTACATGCGTGTTAAAACGTACCATCTGTTGAGAGATTTTCGCCATCAAGCTTTTACCAATTTGGGTGTGAGTTAGTCCTTGATGGATAACTAGAGCAACAATACCCACTTTCAGGATCGTGCGGGGAAATGATTTAATTGCAACTGGTTTGATTCGCGCAAATCGAGGATGGCGACTTCGTTGGCGTAGCTTCCCAGTACGCTTATCGAATAATTCTCCACTTTGACAAGATTTTTGTGCCGTTAATTTAGATTTTTTTCGATCGCCCAAATTGAGATCGATCTCACTAGCTTTAGCTCCTTGAGAATTGCCATAAATCGGTTTTTCTTGCTTACGTTTCATCTGTGCGAGTGCGAGGTGTTGCAGAACTCACTGGCATCGCTACAGATCGATGTCAGTAAACAGTAATGTTTGCCCAAAAGTTGATTCTGCAACCACACAGATCGAGCTGTGTGTGGGCGATCGCCAACGTGTAAAGCCTGTATTATGTATTGTATTGTTGGTTTGGCGATCGGTCAATAAACTGGTAGTTTTTGGCTCGATCGAGTGCAACTAGTCTAGGCAAACCCTTTCCCAGTTTAGTCTACGATCGAGATCGCAGTTCCAGCGCAACAGGTTTGCCGATTGTCCTAGATAATTATCGGATAAGCCAATTGCTCGACGCGGTGCAGTGGTGGCTAGATCGATCGCATTATCTACATCGCAAATATCCCATTTTACCAAATTTTGCACGCCGACTAATAGCGATCGAGTCGTCCCCGATAGGGTACCATCTGGTAATCTTGCCGTACCATCGATAACTTCAATTTCACGCTCGTCCCAGGGATATGTGCCATCGGGTAATCCTAACGGCGACAAAGCATCGCTGACTAGAAATAAACCCTCGCCGTACCTACCCGCACGCATCAGAATTTTTAAGATCGCGGGATGAACGTGCTGTCCGTCGGCAATAAACCCGCACTGGACGTGCGATTGAGTCAATGCTGCTCCCAATAGTCCCGGTTCGCGATGGTGCAATCCTGGCATTGCATTAAAAGCATGAGTCACCATCGACGCGCCGCTAGTAAATGCCTGCTGTGCTTGCCCAAAATTTGCCTGTGAGTGTCCCAAGCTGACAATAATGCCTAAAGACCTCAGGTAAGCGATAACTTCGCCTGTCGGGTCTAATTCTGGGGCGAGGGTAATTACTTTAATTATCTCAGCATATTTACTGACAATATTTGTAACGAATTTTAAATCGAGACTCAGTAAATATGCTGAAGGATGGGCACCGCGTTTTTGAGGATTGAGAAATGGCCCTTCGAGGTGAACTCCTAACAGCCGAGCGGTATTAGAAGGCTGATGCGCCATGAATTGGGCGAAGACGGCTAACGATCGATGGATATTCTCGATCGAGGTAGTGACGATCGTCGGTAAAAATCCGTCTACGCCTTGCTCCCAGAGAAAATCGCAGATCTGGGTTAGTTTGTCGAAATCGCCGATTTGCACGTCGGGAAATGCCAGTCCCAAGGCTCCATTAATCTGGAGATCTACCCCACCTAACGAAAGCCAATCTCCACCTACGTCTAAAGTCGGCAAATCCGCCGCCAGCAATCGTTGACCTCTGGTCTGCCGGAGGCAATCGGCAACTGCACTAATTTTGCCATTCTGAATCTCGATCTCCCAGATGCCAGGGAGTTTGGGGATGCGTGCGTTGGTAATTTGGCAATCTTTCATGGTGGTAGCTGCTTGACGATGGGAGCTGTCGATCGTCAATATACCAATTTGGAGCTATTTTTTGAATTTTTCGATCGCGATCTTCTTCATCAATGTAATATGATGCTCGTAGCTTAAAGTTACACTTTGCCCCCTTTCCCCTCATCAAATTTATGACATTTCCCCTGATTAGCATCATTATGGGTAGCGATTCCGACTTACCGACAATGAAAGCCGCGATCGAAATCTGCGAACAATTTGAGATTCCCCATGAAGTCGCGATCGTCTCCGCACATCGCACTCCCGAACGAATGGTGGAATACGCTCAAACCGCCCACCAACGCGGCTTAAAAGTGATTATCGCGGGGGCGGGTGGAGCGGCTCATTTACCCGGCATGGTCGCCTCTTTAACCCCCTTACCCGTTATTGGTGTACCCGTACAAACTAAGACATTACAAGGCGTAGATTCACTCTATTCGATCGTCCAAATGCCCGCAGGTATCCCGGTTGCGACAGTCGCGATCGGGAATGCTACAAATGCTGGACTACTCGCCGTCCAAATCCTGGCAACTCACGATCCAGATCTGTTAGCTCAAGTCATTTCCTATCGACAAAGCCTCAAAGAAATGGTGCTAGATAAACAGGCTAGGTTGGCAGAGATTGGCTATCGCAATTATTTAAACAAAGAGTAACGCGATCTTTGACTTCTCGATCGAAATGTAAGTAATGATACATTTTTTTCAATCTAGCTTGCGTAATCTTAAATTTACATAGCTTTAGCTAGCTTGTAGCAATGGTTTTCAGGTTTACCTGCGCGACTCTAAATCGCAGTTTTACATTGAGCTAGATTTTAAGGTGAGGATCTCAGATCATTACCAAATATCGCTCGACGGGCGTATTGAGAACTTCAACATATATTTACTTGCCAAAAGGTGCATTTTACCAATTTATTTTCCTTGTCCTGCATCTAAATATCTTTACTAATATCTGTTTTCCGCTCTTAGAGGCATAATTTAATGAACGTTAATAAAAGTAGATTTAGCGGTCGAACGGCGCGTCGATTCGGTTCCTCATCCGATTTTGGGGTAGTGAGTAGTAGAATACTCCAGCGGTCGATCGCCAATTGTGCGGGTTTATTGACAAAAGTTCGATCTTTGGCGACAAATTCCCAGCAAAATGTCAATTCGGGATTAGAGCCATTACCGACTCACAGCCGCAGCGGTCGTAGAATCGATAATTGGAGACGATTGGGTCAAAGATTACAAGATCCGGAATGGCGCAGGTATGGCTACCTGTTGCTTTTCTCTAAATTAGTGGCGATCGTGGTGCTGGCTTTCGTGGCAATACCGATCGTCGCACACTTTGTCGGTGCGCCCGTGCTAGCCGCAGATCCGGTCGTCAAGGCAAACGATATTGTCAATCCGATCAATACACTGTGGACGTTGCTCGCGGCATTCTTGGTATTTGGAATGCAGGCGGGATTTACGATGCTGGAGGCCGGATTCTCTCGCGCTCGTGAAACTGTCAACGTGTTGATGGAATGTATCGTTGATACCTGTCTGTGTGGCATTCTGTTTTATGCGATCGGTTTTGCCTTTATGTTTAGTACTGGCAATGGGTTTATCGGTGGTAATTGGTTTTTCTTACAAGGTGCGCCAGCAACTTATGGAACCACAGGTGTTGCCTTTCTGGCTTACTGGCTATTTCAATTCGCCTTTGCCGATACCTGCTCGACGATTACTTCGGGGGCGATGCTCGGTCGGACGGGATTTGTCGGCGATCTGCTTTACAGTACTGGCGTTTCTGGCTTCATTTATCCAATTATCGGACATTGGGTCTGGGGGCCAGATGGATTTCTGGTATCGATGGGTAGTAAGGATAACTTTCTACCCTTTGTGGGTACTGGTTTTCGGGACTTTGCAGGCTCGACAGTGGTTCATACCATCGGCGGTGTCATTGCCCTCACAGGTGCGATCGTGCTGGGGCCTCGCCTCGGTCGGGTGTTCAAGCGCGATGGTGGCGGCCCGATGCTGCCTCACGATTTGACGATCGCGGCAATCGGCGGTCTGATCCTATGGTTTGGCTGGTATGGTTTTAATCCTGGCTCTACGCTGTCGGCGATGGATTTTCAGGGGACGGCCAGAGTCGCAGCTAATACCACCCTTGCCGCTTGTGCGGGTGGGTTATCAGCCATGTTCGTTGGTTTTCCCAAGACTAAAAAATGGGATCTTAGCTACACGGTGAATGGATTTCTGGCTGGATTGGTGTCGATTACCTGTCCCTGTTATTGGGTCAGTCCATCAGGTTCGATTCTGATCGGTGCAATCGGTGGTGCGATCGTGGTTTGGGGCATCGATCTATTAGAATGGCTGCGAATTGACGATCCGATCGGTGCTGTTCCCGTTCATGGCTTCTGTGGGATTTGGGGCACATTGTCGCTCGGACTATTCGCCACAGGTGAATTCGGCGCAACCGGGCCATTTGCCCCCGATACTTCAGCTCCAGCACTAGTAAAAGGGCTACTCTATGGTGGTGGAATGGAGGTATTGACTGCCCAATTTATCGGTAGTGCGATCGTCACCCTTTCGGCTTTTTCGCTCGGAATGGCTCTCATGGCGGCGGTAAATCTGACTGGCACACTCCGAGTTTCCCAAGAGGGAGAACTAGAAGGCCTCGACGTTCACGAACATGGGATGCCAGCTTACCCTGAGTATGTTATCCAACCAACTCCTGCCGCTCACACTTCAACCTATGGATCCGAAGGAGGCGATCGCAAACTTGGGCCAGATCGAAAATTTGAGTAATCTAACTAGACTTTTTTGAATATTCTATCTATCGCTGGTAGCAAGACATCTCTATTTAAGGTAGGGGCGATTAATGAATTGCCCCTACCTTAAATTTTGACCTTGTACCTACATCATAATTCAATATTTAATTTTAAAATTTTGTTGCATTCTATTCTATCCCTCTGCCAGTAATCGATAATGCTGAAGTCTGAATAAATGTATCTAGCTATACAGAATTTTTGTATCTTCAAACACAAAATTGTTCAACACGATACATAATTATCTCTCATTCAAATACTCTGGCGCATACAGGATCGAACAAAGTGTTCAAAAAAATTCTCCTTGGTTGTTTAATGGCTTTATGGGTACTCAGTGGCCCACTAATGGGTGATGCTCTAGCCGATGCTATCAAATCACCCGCAATGGATGTGAATGGCATCAATACTGGCGATACCGCTTGGGTGCTAGTGTCTTCAGCCTTAGTCTTACTCATGACTCCAGGATTGGCATTCTTCTATGGTGGTTTGGTACGTTCTAGAAACGTCCTCAATACCATGATGATGAGCCTAGTCTTAATGGCTGTCGTGGGTGTAACTTGGATCCTGTGGGGCTATAGTCTGGCGTTCTCACCAGATTCGGTAACTACTGTAAAAGATGTAGTAACAGTTAATACCAATCAGTTTATTGGTAACTTAAATTGGTTTGGGCTAAATGGTGTTGCCTTCGATAAACCCGATGGTGTTGGCTATGCACCCACCATCCCGCACCAGTTATACATGGTTTATCAGATGATGTTTGCCATCATCACGCCAGCCTTAATTTCTGGTGCAATTGTCGAAAGAATGAGCTTTAAAGCTTACTTCTGGTTTATCTTAATTTGGTCTACCGTCGTCTATCCTCCCTTGGCTCACATGGTATGGGGTAAAGGGTATCTGGGTTCCCTCGGCGCGATCGATTTTGCTGGTGGTACTGTAGTACATATCAGCTCTGGTGTCTCGGCTGTAGTTGCAGCTTGGATGATCGGCTCTCGTAGAACTTATCCCAATCAACCAGCGGCACCACATAATGTGCCGTATGTCCTCTTAGGGATCGGACTACTATTCTTCGGTTGGTTTGGGTTCAATGGTGGTAGCGCGCTCGGTGCAAACGGGATCGCTGTTGTCGCGTTCGTCGCCACTGCGGTTGCTAGTTGTGCTGGCGGCTTAATGTGGATGATCCTGGAGTGGGTGTTAAGAGCTAAGCCGACAGCAGTAGGTATTGCCAGCGGATTCCTCGCCGGATTAGTGGGGATTACACCTGCGGCTGGTTACGTTACGCCTCTGAGTGCCATTCTCATCGGTTTAATTACATCGACTTGCTGCTTCTTTGCTGTCAGTATTAGAGCCAAATTACAGTTCGATGACTCGCTCGATACCTTCCCCGTGCATGGTGTCGGTGGTACTGTCGGCGCACTCTTGACTGGTGTATTTGCCGAAAAAGCTGTCAATAGTGGTGCTGGTATGGATGGCTTAATCGCATCGAAGGGCGACCCTACTTTGTTAGGCAAACAAATTGCTGCGACGTTAATTACCTATGCAGTGGCAGCAATTGGTACTTTTGTCATCATCAAAGTTCTGAGCTTAGTCATGGATCTTCGGGTTAAACCTGAAGCTGAATATCAAGGCTTAGATATTAACGAACATGGTGAAGAAGGTTACGGCGAAGAATTTGCTGCTGGCTTGAGTTTAGCTGAGAAAGAAGGCTAAATTAGGCTTTAGGTTTTAGGTCTTAGGATATTTCACATTAAAGAGTCGTAGGTCAATCTAAACCTACGACTCTTTAATTTCTAGCAGATGCTAACATTCCCGATGCATTTAGACCCAAATAAAAATCGCGGAGCATCATGCCCCGCGATCTCATGTTCTCAAAGATTGAGAAATTTAAAGTAGATATAAGAGGATAAATAAAATCACCCAAATTACATCGACAAAGTGCCAATAAATCTCGGCAGCTTCAACACCGAAACGATTATTGGTACCGTAATGTTCGCTTTTCATCGATTCTCCTTCAGAGACGCTACGCGAACGCCATAATACCGATAAAATCAATAGTACACCAACAGTAACGTGCAGTCCGTGGAAGCCAGTCAAGACATAGAAAGTACTCGCAAATAAATTTGTCCGCAGTCCAAATTCTAAATGACTGTACTCATACAACTGTCCGCCCAGGAAGATAATTCCCATTAAAGCAGTCAGCCCAAACCACAATTGCAGCCCTTTAACGTCGTTCTTTTTAATCGCTGTGTCAGCTTGATGGATGACTAAGCTACTCGCGAGTAAAATCACCGTATTTATGCCCGGTAGCATTAATTCGAGCTTTGGTGTGCCTGCTGGCGGCCATTCCGGTGCCATCGAACGGAAAGCTAAGTAAGCAATAAACAAGCCGAGGAAAATCATCCCCTCTGCCACGAGAAACACGATTAGCCCAAAAATCCGATGATCTGGATGCGCCTCATGATGGCTACCGTGGGTATCACTTTCAATATTTATCTGAGTCTTGTCAGAAATAGATCCTTGCATAAAAATTTAGGAGTTAGGATTGAAAATCCCCTCCTCGGAGGGGTGCCCGTAGGGCTACTGGTCGGGTCACCCGCCCAGTGGGGTGGGTAGATCTCCGCAGCTAACAGCTTTAATCAGAGCGAATGGTGGGCACAGCCCACCATCTACATGTCAAGCGAATCCAAGCAATTAAACAGCCGTTAATTCTTTCTCTTCTTCCTCAGTATCGCCATAATCGTAAGGCCCTGTAGTCAACACAGGTAAAACCTCAAAATTCTCGATTTCTGGTGGTGAAGTTGTTTGCCAATCTAGCGTTAAAGCATTCCAAGGATTACTCCCGGCTGGCTTACCCTTGTAAGCGCAGTAAATTGCATTTATCAAGAATGGCACTGTCGAAATTGCCAGCACGTAACTACCATAGGTACAAACTTGATTTAAACCTTGGAATTCTGGTGCATACATCGCAATCCGACGCGGCATACCTTGTAATCCCAGGACATGCATGGGAAGAAAGGTAACGTTAAAACCAACATAGGTTAAAGCGAAGTGAATCTTACCCCAAGTTTCGTCGATATGTCTGCCAGTAACTTTAGGGAACCAGTGATAGATCCCGGTGTAGATGCCAAATACGCTGCCACCAAATAACACGTAATGTAAGTGGGCGACGACGAAGTAAGTATCGTGGACGTGAATATCGAACGGTACCGCTGCTAGCATTACGCCAGTAATGCCACCAATTACGAAGGTAGAAATAAAGCCCATCGCAAATAGCATCGGCGTATTGAGATTGATTTTTCCGCCCCACATTGTTGCTAGCCAACCAAAAATTTTAATCCCCGTTGGTACCGCAATCACCATTGTGGTAATCATGAAAAACATCCGCAACCAGGGAGGTGTGCCGCTGGTAAACATGTGGTGCGCCCAGACAATTAAGCCTAAGAAACTAATCACCATACTAGAATAAGCGATCGCACCATACCCAAAAATTGGTTTGCGACAATGGACGGGAATTACTTCAGAAATTACCCCAAAGAAGGGCAAGACCATAATGTATACCGCAGGGTGAGAGTAGAACCAGAACATATGCTGGTACACAACAGGCTCACCACCACCGACTGGATTGAAAAATGCAGTGCCAGCAATTAAGTCAAAGGAGAGTAAAATCAACGCACCAGCCAAAACTGGAGTTGCAATTAACATTAACAATGAAGTTGCTAACATTGCCCAACAAAACAGGGGCATTTGCATCATCGACATACTCGGAATCCGCATCTTGAGAATAGTTGTGAAGAAATTAATTCCTCCCAAAATTGAAGATGTTCCGAGTAATAGTAGCGTCATAATCCAGATCCCTTCACCGACCTTACCCGTGAGTAAACTCAATGGGGGATAAGATGTCCAGCCAGCTTGGGCAGGGCCGAGAAAGAAGCTCAGAATCAGTAATAATCCGGTGGGTGGAATAATCCAAAATGCCACGGCATTCAGTTTAGGAAATGCCATATCTCTCGCCCCAAGCATTAGGGGTAAAAGATAGTTGGCAAATGCTCCGGTACCAGCCGGAACGATCCAAAGGAAGATCATGATCGTACCGTGCATGGTGAACATACTGTTGTATGTACTCGGATCGACAAGATCGGCATCGGGAGTCGCTAATTCTGTCCGAATTCCTTCGGCTAATAATCCACCAATAATGTAAAAAATAAATCCAGTTACAAAGTACTGAATTCCAATCACTTTATGGTCGGTACTAAATGTAAAATAGTCTTTCCAGGTGCGATGGTGGATGACTACATCATCTTCTGGTGCTGTCTGGTTGGGAATTGTTAATTCTGCTGTCATTTTCTAGGGGTTAGGGAATAGGGATTAGGGATTAGGGCATAGATCCAGTATTTTTAACCGCAGAGGCACAGAGGGCGCAAAGAGAATAAAAGAGGTAAGTAGCTGAGTGAAGATCTATGGTGGAAAATCCCCTTCCTGAAGCGAAAAGTGCGTTCTTGGGGTCTCCCCAAGTAGAGCACCTTTTCAAGAGAGGGGTGCCCGAAGGGCGGGGTGGGTAGATCTGTGCCACCCAACTTCCGACTTATTTAATTACCGAAGCGATCGACTTGCTCATGTCATGCTGTTGGTGAAGGTGTCGAACCATTTCTGGTTTTACGCCCATTTCTTTGGCATAGGGAGCGAGATATTTACCTGGAGACAGGTTGGCTGGGTTCATCGCGATCGTTTTTTTGACGATTTCTGCTTGAGCTTGAGCCGATTGCTGCTGACTGGCAATCCAAGTGTCGTATTCTTCAGGAGTATGGACGATCATCTGGGTAACCATCGAGCCATGATAACCGCCACAGAGTTCGGCACACCGGAGGGGATAGCTACCGACTTTATTGGTGGTAAACCGCAATTGAGTTTGCGTACCTGGAATTACGTCTTGCTTGAGTCGCAGTTGCGGAATCCACACGGCATGGATCACATCTTGAGCGTTCATATTGAGCTGAACTTCTTTGCCAACTGGAACGTGGAGTTCGCCAGAAGTGACATTGATTTCTGGGTAGGTGAAAATCCAAGCGTATTGTAATCCCAACACGTTGACGTTGACAGCAGCAGGCTTACCCTGATTTTCAGGGGACGCACCGACACCCAATGCGGCAATCATCGGACTACCCTGGGGCATACCATCCATAGTTGCTGCCATCGCGCTGCCTTTGCCTGCGGGCATACCGTGCATGGCGTGCATGTCATTGGCACTGGGATCGAAACCACCCATTTCGTTATAGATTTCAAAACTGTAAATCGAAATCCAGAGTACGACTGCGGCGGGAATTGCCGTCCAGAGTATCTCTAATGGTACATTTCCTTCGATCGCAGCACCATCGCCGAGTTCGCCCGGTTTGCGCCGAAATTTGATGGCACAGTAGACAATTATGCCTTGAACTAGTAAAAATAGTCCCGTGGAAATGGTCATCATGGCATTGAATAAGCCATCGATGTGTCCGGCTTCCTCGGAGGCGGCAACAGGCATAAGTCCGTGATTTTGTCCATACCAGAGACTAACCAATGTTAATCCTATACCCAGCAGGAGGGTGATGATTGAGCTAGGAATATTCATTTCGAGGTTAAAGATTTAGGAGATAGTTATAAGATAACGGGGATCGATGTGAAGATATATTTACGTTCGCTACTCTTACTAAGGTACCGTAGGCAATTAAAGCGATCGGCACTCGATCGCATTTCTTCAGATTTTCTTCGGGATTGTCAAATGTAGGCTAGCCAGATGACATCTATATTTACATGACATCGATCTTTAACATTTTCTTTGGGATCTAAATTAATTATGGGTGAAAGCTAGACAGGAATGGAGTTACACTCAAGGAGTAGGCGGATTTACCCAATCGAAGTCACGGTTAATACCCTAACAGCCACTAGGTATTAATGCTAGTTTGGAAACAATTGGGTTAGCGTAGCTAAAACAAACAGCTAGGCAAACAAACTCAGCGATTGCTAAATATGTCAGATTCTGCACTTACCCCTCAATATCCTGCCAATAAAGACCAATTGCGAGATTCAGAGCAAACATTGGCGATCCAAACTCGGATCCGCCGCTCGATTTGGAAGATTGCTTTTGCGACACTGCTCCTGATGGCAGTCGGTAGTGCTACTAGAGTGATGAATGCTGGTTTAGCATGTCCCGATTGGCCGTTGTGTTACGGGCAACTAGTCCCCACCCAGCAGATGAACCTTCAAGTGTTCTTAGAGTGGTTTCATCGCCTAGATGCTGCCGCGATTGGATTGAGTACTTTATTCTTGGCTAGCTCTACATGGTGGTTTCGAGCGCAGCTTCCGCGCTGGTTGCCCTCGGCGACTACATTTGCGTTAAGTTTGATTTTAATTCAGGGAGCTTTAGGTGCCTTCACCGTCACCGAATTACTCCGGTTTGATATCGTCACCGCACATCTGGGTACGGCTCTATTATTCTTCATTACCTTACTCTCGATCGGCACATATTTACTGCCAGTCCCCCAGTCCTCCAGCAAGCTTGTCGTCCCATCTCCGGCTCTCCCCCTTACTGCCGCCATTTTCGTCTACATTCAAAGCATCCTCGGTGGATTAGTCGGCTCTAGATGGGCACTGCACCAATGTTTTGGGAACTCCGAACTCTGCACGGTGATGAATAGTCACCTCCTCGGTGTAATTCCGGCGACACTGAGCTGTATTGCTGTAATTGTAGTCATCTGGCTCAATGCCAACCTGCCTAAATATTGCCGCAACTTGGCTACCATAACCGGGGGACTATTAATAGTTCAAATATTACTCGGTGTTGCTACTTTTAAGTTACATTTACAAGTCGAACCATTGACAGTTATACATCAGGCAATCGGGGCACTATTACTCGGTACCTTAGTAGTATTGACTTGCTCTTTGTGGAGACTAAAAAGCTCAAATATCGCTCAACCTGCTTAGCTTCACACTTCAAATTTTAGATCTGTAGTCGTAACAAATAAATCCCCAACTCCCGAACATGCAAGAGCTACTAGATCGATCGATTGTCACCAAACACCAAAATTTCTCCGAAGTTATTCAAAGCTATTATCAACTCACCAAGCCGAGAATTATTCCCCTACTGCTAATCGTTACTGCTGCGGCAATGTGGTTAGCATCTGATGGAGCCACCGATCCGGTTTTATTTCTAGTCACAGTCGTCGGGGGCATGTTTGCCGCCGCTTCCGCTCAAGCCATGAATTGTATTTACGATCGAGATATCGATTATGCAATGGAACGGACACGCAATCGCCCGATCCCTTCTGGGCGGATTAAGCCCCTTCATGCGGGAATTTTTGCCGTAGTATTAGCCGGATTATCTTTTACGATTTTATTTGTGTTTACCAATTTATTAGCCGCGCTGCTCGCGATGGCTGGAATTGGATTCTACATGTGGATCTATACTCACCTACTCAAACGTCATACAACCCAAAACATCGTCATTGGTGGAGCTGCTGGAGCGATTCCCGCGCTCGTTGGTTGGGCGGCTGTAAATAACAGTTTGAGTATCGAAGCATGGGTGTTATTCGCGATCGTCTTTATTTGGACACCTCCACACTTTTGGGCATTATCGTTAATGATTAAAGATGATTATGCCAAGGTCGGAATTCCGATGTTACCTGTAGTTGAAGGTGAAGTTGCTACCGCCCAGCAGATTTGGATTTATACACTGTTGCTCATTCCCACCACGCTGCTGCTAGTCTATCCATTAGGCGCGTCGGGAATTGTCTATGGTATTTGCGCCATCGGATTGGGAGGCATTTTCGTTCGTGAAGCCTGGAAATTATTACAAGCTCCTACCGATAAAGGCGTTGCCAAATCGATGTTTAAATACTCGATTTTGTACATGATGCTGCTCTGTACGGCAGTAGTTGTCGATAGCTTACCGCAGACACAATCCGCGCTCGCGCTGTTGTGGAAATAAGCCAACAGCAGCTCGATTTCTAGCTAGCGTCAATTTAGGTTAAATACTAGCTTACCTAGCCGCCAACCGCTGAAGTTCTGCGGTGAAAATCTCAGACCCAACCATCCGCGATGTTAACAGAGCAGCTTGGGCTTGCTGACCGATAGCTAAGTCTTCTAATCGATCCAGCCTGTCGATTAACCGATCGTATTTTTCAACTGACATAATTACATAACTCAATTGAGATTCTGCCGTTAATAAAACAGGCTCGACAGCAGCCCGATTTAGAGCCTAACTATGACTCGTTTGGATTTCAGTAACAGAAGAATTCTGCATCTTTACGCCTTTCAAAAGCTTGCGGTTTAATTATACTCTAGACTCGATTTGTCAACCGTGTGTAGTTGAAACAGCTAGACAAAGGTTACGGTATAGATGTTTACATATCGTACCCGATTCCTCAATCTGCGATCGCCAATCGAGAATTAATTCCATCAAACTCAATGGAACATTGATTTAAAACATCTCTACCAATTAACACCAGCCACAGATAAATGTGGCTCTTCTAAACAAAACCTGCTTAATTAATAGATCTCGATAACCATATTGTTGATAAACTCGTTCGACTAATTTTCGTTCATCGCAATCGTGGTCTAAAACTCTGCCATCTTCAAAAGCGATAAACTCGCCCAAGTATAGTTTGATTAATTCAGGCTTGGCTGTTTCATACAAGTCTTTCTGGATATCGAAATATTTAAGTCGAGACTGGTCGATGTATTTTGGATTCATGACACCATTAAAAATGGTTTTCTTTATCGATACCACTAAAATCTAGTCGTTGACTGACTGCACCGGATTGCGGCTACTCTTAATTTTCAACAGTAACTGTCGGTAAAATTACTTCGGGAATTATGACCGGAGTTGATTTTTTTGTGGCTTTAAGTGGCTTAGTACCAAACATTAAAGCGCGATTTTCCGCGCCAGATCCGCTATCGACACAATCGACAAAAATTGTATCGCCTTCGCCAAAAGTAGTTTCTAAAATTTTAGTAGCGATCGGGTTTTGTAATTCGCGTTGAATGGCACGTTTTAACGGTCTAGCACCATAAATCGGATCGTAGCCGACATCAGCGAGGTAGTCTTGGGCGGCGGTTGAGAGTTGAATTTTGATTTTTTGATCTGCTAACATCTGCTCGATCCGATGAATTTGAATCGTGACAATTTGCCGGAGTTCGGTTTTTTTAAGCGGTTCAAAAATGGTAAGTTCGTCAATCCGCTGGATAAATTCGGGGCGAAAATGCGTGCGAAGGGTATTGGTAACTTGTTCGCGCAGATCGTTGGTTTGGGTATTGTCGCGATGGGGATTGAGTAATGTCGTAATAATTTGGTCGCTGGCAATATTACTCGTCATTACAATTACGGCATTGCAAAAATTGACGGTTTTACCTTTGGAATCGGTAATCCGGCCATCGTCTAAAACTTGCAGCAGAATATTAAATACATCGGGATGGGCTTTTTCGATTTCATCGAATAATACGACTGAATAGGGGCGACGGCGCACGGCTTCGGTGAGTTGTCCGCCATCTTCATGTCCCACATATCCCGGTGGTGCGCCAATTAGGCGGGAAACGGCATGTTTTTCCATATATTCAGACATATCCAACCGCACCATTGCTTCGTCGCTATCGAATAAAAATTCGGCTAGAGCGCGGGCGAGTTCGGTTTTACCGACACCTGTCGGCCCCATAAATAGGAACGATCCGATCGGGCGATGGGGATCTTGCATCCCGGCACGGGCGCGACGAATTGCGGCTGAGACTGCGCTAACAGCCTCATGCTGCCCGATTACCCGGTTGTGGAGGTGGGATTCGAGTTGGAGTAATTTCTGGCGTTCTGAGGCCAGCAGACGGTTGACTGGGATGCCCGTCCATTTGGCGACGATTTCGGCGATGTCGTTATCGGAGACTTGTTCGCGCAGGAGGGTAGAACCTAGAACTTGGACGGCGGCAAGTTCGGCTTCTTTGACTTCGCGCTCTTGCTGAAGTTTTTCGAGGTTGCCGTATTTGAGTTGAGCGGCGGTATTGAGATCGTAGGCGCGTTCGGCTTGCTCGATTTGCACTCGAATCCGATCTTCTTCTTCTTTGAGGCTTTTAATGCCGTCGAGGAGCTGTTTTTCGCCTTGCCATTGGTTGTTGAGTTCGTCTTGTTTGATTTTGAGGGTAGCGATTTCGGTATCGATTTTTTCGAGCCGTCCCTGAGTGGGGTGATAGCTATCGCTGGTCAGGTTTTCGCCTTGAAGGGACAGTTTTTCCATCTCTAATTGCATCGCCCGTCGATCGATCGATTCTAATTCGGCAGGTTTGGAGGTAATCTCCATTTTCAGTTTAGCAGCGGCTTCATCGACCAGATCGATCGCTTTATCGGGCAAAAATCGATCGGCGATATAGCGGCTGGAAAGTGTCGCCGCTGCAACTAAGGCAGAGTCGCTAATTTTCACGCCGTGGTGGACTTCGTAGCGTTCTTTCAAGCCCCTTAAAATCGAGATCGTATCTTCGACGGTGGGTTCATTGACTTGGACGGGCTGAAATCGCCGTTCGAGGGCGGGATCTTTTTCGATATACTTGCGATATTCGTCGATAGTGGTGGCACCGATACAGCGGAGTTCGCCCCGTGCTAGCATCGGTTTGAGCAGGTTGCTGGCATCCATCGCGCCCTGATTGCCACCCGCACCGACGACGGTATGGAGTTCATCGATAAATAACACGATTTGCCCAGCCGATTCGGTGACTTCTTTGAGTACGGAGCGCAAACGTTCTTCAAATTCGCCTCTGAGTTTGGCACCCGCAATTAAGCTGCCCATATCGAGCGAAATTAAGGTGCGCCCTTTGAGCGATTCGGGCACGTCGCCATTGACGATGCGTTGGGCTAAACCTTCGGCAATGGCGGTTTTACCGACACCCGGTTCGCCAATTAGAATTGGGTTGTTTTTTTGACGGCGGGATAATACCTGTACTACCCGTTTAATTTCTTCATCGCGACCGATCACTGGATCCATTTTGCCCGCTCTGGCGGCTTCGGTCAAATCTTTACCGTATTTGGGCAGTGCTTCGCCACTAGTTTCGGGTGCTGGGCTTGCGGTAGTGGCTTTGGCTGTAGTAGTCGCAGCCGTGCGGAGCTGTTTAATTGCGGCTTCTAGTTGAGCGCGATCGAAATTAAACGGTTTGAGCAATCGTCGCCCGACCCGATCGTCCTCGCTCAGGGCTAAAATTAAGTGATCTACGCCAATTACCCGCTCTTGCCAACTCTCTCTGGCGGCTTCAGCGCGATCGAGTAATAAATCTAGCCCTCGCCCCAGATACAAGTCTACGACTCGATCTAATCTGGGCTGACGCGATGTAAAATCTTGTAATTGCCGCGCCAATTGCTCGACATCCACTCCCACCCGCGCGAGGATTTTTGGAGCCAAATCTTGCTGTTCTAACAGCGAAATTGCCACATGTTCGACTTCTAAGTTTTGATTGGAAGATCTCCTCGCAACGTCCTGTGACTTGATGATTGCATCCCAGGCTCGGTCGGTAAATTTGGTAGGATCTGTAGGCTGCATGTCTGGGGAGATGGGGAGTAGTCCGATCGTGTTTGTTCAGTATATCAAGGAAGTTCGATTTGGTGGCATTGCGATCGCAGTCCCAACATTCGCACATCTAACCGTGTGTTAAGTTTCTGTGCCGAAATCTCGATCTAATCTGGCGACCTATACTAATATATTCACAGATCGCACCTCTGCTTTCAAGGTCTGTATTTTCCACTAGCAGAGACAGTAGGCAGCCGCAATACTGCTGACGATCGGACTTAAATATCGATTAGGCTTTGCCTACGCTACAAAGGACGCGCCTCATATCTATTTTATCGCTGTACCGCTAAGGTTCCGAATACATGACATACTTACTAGCTGGCGATATCGGTGGAACCAAAACGCTACTGCGACTCGATCGAACTAAATTAGCGACCGACCCAACTTTCATCAAATCGTATCACAGCCAAGCATATCCAAATCTGGCGGCGATCGTTACCGAATTTATCGCAGCAGCTCAAACCCAGCTCGGAACAAAAATCGAGATCGAGAGTGCTTGCTTGGGAATTGCTGGCGCGGTGGTTAATGGAGCCTCATACTTACCCAATCTCGATTGGCAGATTAATGCTGAAGGTTTAGCCGCAGCATTAGGCATCCCCACTCTCGAATTGATTAATGACTTTACTGCGATCGGGTATGGCATTACTCAATTACAATCGGCAGATCTGCATACCCTCCAAACTGGGCAGATCCGCGAGCGCGCGCCGATTGCCATTATTGGGGCTGGTACGGGTCTGGGACAGGGCTTGCTAGTACATAACGGTCGGGAGTACCAAGTAGTGGCAACTGAGGGCGGACATGCCGATTTTGCAGCGCGATCGATTCAAGAATTTGATTTAGTTCGATATCTGTGCGATCGAAAACAGCTCGATCGCATTTCTAACGAACGGATTATTTCTGGTTCGGGAATTGTCGCAATTTATCAATTTTTGCGCGATACTAGCAATCTGTCCGAAAATTCCGACATTGCAACTGTAGTTCAACTCTGGGAGTCACAACCCGAAACAGCAGTCGATCCGGCTGGGGCGATTTCGGCAATGGCAATTGCTAAAACCGATCCACTCGCTCAAGCTACAATGCAAATGTTTGTCTCGGCTTACGGTGCAGAAGCGGGCAACCTCGCGCTCAGAACTCTCCCCTACGGCGGATTGTTCGTTGCTGGCGGTATTGCTATCAAAAATATCCCCCTAATTGCAGATGGCACATTTCTCAAAGAATTCAATCATAAAGGTAGGGTTAGTAATTTATTAACTGACATTCCCGTACATGTAATTCTCAATCCTCAAGTTGGTTTGCTCGGTGCGGTTGCCCAAGCAGCCAGGTTGGGAGTCAAACTCTAATACTTAGAACCAATTTATAGAGGCGCGTCCAGATCGACCGATCGGTCTAATTGGGGGATTACCGTACTAATTGCGACAGTTTCCCCAACCTAATTCTGTCAGAATCTAAAATAACTCGCAGGTAGATGCTGCCGATCTCGTGCGAACGATTTCAGATCTGGTGACAGCAAACTCAGTCTCCCAGCCAACACTCGCAATCTTCTCAACTGTAAAGATGTCGGGATATTAGCAGATCGATACTAAAAGCTCTAAAGCATTAAGATTGTCAATGAGAAAAACATTAAAAAATAATAAAGGTTATACTAGAGATCGAGTGGTGCTATTAAAGGAGAGCTATGTTTCTTAGACTAGCAAATCAACATCAAGAATTTGTCAAAGATTTGGTCATGAGCCTTCAGGCTCTGGCTACGGTTTTGGAGCGGCGCGGTTATGAGGCTGCGTGCTATACATGCGGAGATCGCATGAACAGTGCTAACTTTATGGTGAGTTTGGCAGACAACCATTTGATCCGGTTTTTGGTATCCGATTATGGAATTACCTGGACGGAATTACGCGACGATCGCGAATTGATGAAGTTAGAAGGCGCAGAAGCAATCGCGCAACTGCAAGAACTCGCCGATTTACTCAAAGTTAGCAACCTAGCTAACGATCGCATGTTAATTGGCTGATGGACTTAGGTTCGTCTGAGTTGACGATAAGTTGCTTGCATCCGAATTTTAAGCAATTCCTACCAGTAAAGGGGAATTGAAAGTTCGCTTGGATGCAGTTTTACTCGCCAGCGACTATTTAACGATTGCCGCCTCAATAACTGGGTGCTGACCGTAAAAAGGTAATGCAGTAGACCAATGCGGACGTTCGCCGCGATCGAATCCGCTCCGTGCTAGGGCTAGCACACCGACAACCGTATCGGTGAGATTAGCCGATTGCGGCACAACAATGTGCTGTGTGGGTTGGTACCCAGCTAGTTGGGCATCCCAATCGGCAGCTAAAAAGACTGTTTCTGGCAAAATTACCTGCAAGTTTCGATCGTCGTTACTAATATTATAAACTGCGGCAAATACCTCTCCCCGCTGGGCGGGCATCGATACGGCAATTTTCCCCAAGAGATGGCTCTCCGCCACCGAACCGACTTGCGCAGATTGCCACGCGATCGCCGCTAAACTAGAAATTGCAAATACCGGGATATCTAATTGTTGCCCCAAAGTCCGAGCGGTGACTACTCCCAGTCGAGTACCAGTAAAGCCACCTGGGCCATTAGCTACCGCAATCCAGTCCAAATCTTGCCAAGTGCAGGGGCGCAAAAAGTCTCGCAGATAGGGATGGAGATAATTAGATGTATCTCTGCCTAAATCCCATGTTTGGCACCGCACATCTTCGGCATTGCTACCGATTGCTAGACCAAGTGCGGGACTGCTGGTGTGTAGGGCGAGACCATATTTCATGGGCGTGGGGAGTAGGGAGTGAGGAGTAAGGAGTAAGGAGTAATGTAGAACCTATTTAAGATTTCTACGGTTGGTGTGCGAAATGCATCATGCTGTCATTTTCTGGATCTGTAGGGGTGGGTTTATGCAATTTAATGTCGATATTACTGTTCGATATCGCACAAAACCCACCCTCCGCCACCAAGATCTAAAAAGATCTCAAATAGGTTCTATACACAGTAAGGGGCTTGCCATTTAATCAACTACCAGTGGGTTTATGTTTCGACTTCGCTCAACCCTCGGAGGTTGAGCGAAGTCGAAACCCACAAATATCTGGGATGTTATTTCCACGCAAGTCCCTAACTCTCGATCGACCGTAGAATACAGCGAATCGAAGCCATGACAATTGAGAAAGGTTTAGGATAGCAGAAACACATTTGCAAGAGAGCGGATCGACAATTATGACTTCTGCTGATGCTGGATCTTATTCTAACCCCGATCCTGGGGCAAAATCGCTACGCGATCGCTATCTTCAGACGATCGAGGAAATTACGACGCGAATTTTGACAGGCAAACAGGTTATTTCTAAAGAGTATATCTATCAAATCTTGGTCGAGCAAATCGAACTAGGGACGAGCGAACTGTTTGAAGGGTGTCTGAGCGAAACCGTACAAGGTGTCGAGCGCACTATTGCCAGTCAACCCGATGAGGTCAAACAAGCTAAATTAAAGCACAAGCTCAATGCCCTTGCCTGGATTCAGACGGCATTAGGGACGCTCCAAAACGAACGCCAAGCGGTAGCAGTAGTCAATGCCACGATCGATCGAGTTGTCAGTGCCCAAGCTCCCGAACGTTTGAATATTTTACTCCAAGCACTCGATCCCAATCAAGAGCATAAATTAGACCGCGCCCAGATTCAACTGATAATTAAATTGCTGCAATCGGTCGCAAATATCCGACTCGAACCCGCAGACTTCGAGCAATTACGCCAATTATCGCTCGGACTCGATCGGGGTTTAAAATTATTACCAGCTCTAGAACCCCATTTGGTCGGTTGGATTTACGAGAGCGGGCAACAAATTGGTTTTGGTGGAGCCACAGAGAGCGGCCCCTGGTCGCTGTGGGCGCGTCAGATCGATCGACCGTTAATTCAGTCATTATTTAACACGATCGGTCGCCAGCAGTCTGTTTCCGATGTTTCCGCTACAAAATCAAGTGGTGATGAGGGCGAATGGACGGAACTGGCGATCGTGTTGCAAAGCATTCAGCTTGCGCTAGTATCTTGGTTTGACAAACAAATGTACGATCGCGCTTGGGGACAGCGGATGGCGTTTAGCACGTTGATTACGTTTGCGGCGATTTGGTGCGAGTTGGCAAATGGAGTCGGGAGAGCGACGGGAATTAATAGCAGTCATCGGGAAGCGATTGCTAAAGCTTGTTTTCAAGTGACTTTACAAATTCTCAGAAGTGCGGCGCAACGTCCGAATTTTCCTTTATATGGGGGAATTTTTGCCGCATTTACAGGCGAAACCCTCCGCGATACGCTCACCTATTTCGATCTCCCGCTCAAGCAGGTGGCGGGAACTCAGGAGAAGGGGCGACTATTAACTATTTTAGGCTATTCACAGCGATCGCTCGGACAGATCGATCGAGCCGTCGAGCTCCATCAGGAAGCCCTCGAAATTGCCAACCGTGCGGGAGATCGTCCTTGCGAAATTGCCAATCTCAACCATCTGAGCCGGATGAGTATCGGTCAAAAAGATTATCAGCAGGCGATTAGTTTCAGTCAGCGCGCTCTTATTTTAGCCAGACAAACGGGCGATAAATTGGGCGAAGCTAATGCCCTAACTAACGTCGGCTACTCAGAAGTATTAGCCGCCCACGCCCTCGATATTATGGATGAGGATGTTTACGAACAGAACATCAGTTATCTCGATCGGGGCTTAAAACTTGCCGAAACTTTAGACGATACCCAGAGTTTAGCTTTGGGCTATCATAGCCTGGGACTGGCTTACCTGACCATCCAACAGCCCGAACGCGCGATCGAGTACCTCCAATTAGGTACTAAAGCCGCCCAAGCTGTGGGCGACTTATACCTCCAAGGACTGAACTTGACCTACCTCGCTGAGGCGCACCATAGCCTAGCTAAAAATAAAACTGCGGTCTTCTATAGTTGCCTAGCCATGTATCAATTACACCAAATCGGTGCCAAAGAATGGCGACAGAGCGCGAGTTTGGCGACCATTCTGCAAGGACGACTCGGATCGGAAGAGTTTCAAGCCATTTTAGTCCAGTATCGCCCGAATTTAATTCCAGCGATCGGTGTCGATGGCTACGATTATTTACCACAATTGCTCTCCAAGTATTTAGACGGTGGTGAGTAAGGTATCGATCGGGGGATGAAAATTGAGGCGGCTTAGGGCTTTAGGGCATGAAACGTCTCGCGCAGTGGCAGATTGTGCCTCAAATTGGTAACGTTAGGTATCGCCAGCTCTGGAGTTGTCACGGTATAGGAATCGCCATGTTTGAACGCTACACAGAAAAATCTATCAAAGTAATCATGCTGGCTCAGGAAGAATCCCGCCGCATGGGTCACAATTATGTTGGTACAGAACAGCTTCTGTTGGGGACGATCGGCGAAGGTAAGGGGATCGGTGCAAAGGTTTTACATTCGATGGGTGTCAACCTTGAAAACGCCAGAATCGAAGTTGAGAAAATTATCGGACGTGGTTGGGGTTTTGTAGCCGTTGAAATCCCCTTTACGCCGAGAGCAAAGCGCGTGCTAGATTTGTCTCTAGAAGCAGCTCATCAACTCGGACATAACTATATCGGTACCGAACATCTTTTGCTTGGATTGATTAGTGAAGTTGAAGGTGTCGCCGCCAGAGTACTCGAACGACTTGACGTAGACTTATCCCAAGTTCGATCGCAAGTAATTCGGATGTTAGACGAAAGTGTCGGCTCTCATCCTGCTCAGATCGATACTGAAGAAGATACTTGGGACGCAGACGATCGACTGCTTGAAGATGAAGATTTTAGTCTCGATCCACGGAGATCCCGCCGACAGTATCGATTGGAGCGTCAAGATCCGCTAGAAACATCAGAAACTAACATCATGCTCCGATCGATTCTCCACCGCACGATGGCGATCGAACGGAGTGTTAATGAAATGAGAGCGGAGATTGTAGCTCTAGGCGATCGGGTTGCTAGGATCGAAGGTAAGTTATAACCGTGCGTTTGGCGATAAATGACGAAGTGGATGCGACGATCGGATTTCAGTGTCGATGGCTACGATTATTTACCACAATTGCTCGATCGATACTTACACGATGGCGGTTTATAGCCAACACTCCAAATGTCAAAGGTAGAGTTACAAATACCGCAATCTATCCTTAGAAGTATCTTAGTGGCAACCGATCCCCCTCCCACCACAAATAGTCGTTATTACCGAACCCGATCGGTTAAACAACTATTACCAATCGCTAAATTTACTGTGTTAAGATTTAATGACACAGGATATAAGCAGCAGGGGATGGAAAACAGCCATGTTTGAACGCTTTACAGAAAAAGCCATTAAAGTAATCATGCTGGCCCAGGAAGAAGCACGTCGCCTGGGGCACAATTTTGTCGGTACCGAACAAATCCTTTTAGGACTAATTGGTGAAGGTACTGGCGTAGCAGCGAAAGTCTTAAAATCGATGGGGATTAACCTCAAAGATGCACGGATC
>NZ_JANYJC010000005.1 GCF_025361915.1 Chamaesiphon sp. GL140_3_metabinner_50 | reverse complement strand
ACTGGCGCGAAAAGTGCCAGCAGCAGTAATCGCTTCCGGGGTTCTAAATTGCAACCCGTTGGTATATACCTGCTCGACAATTGTCTCGGCTAATTTTAATGCTTCCTCGCGCATTCCCATTTGGACTAAAAAGGCGGCAATGCCGAAGTTAATTCCCGTCCACACTTCCAGGGGGTGAGTATCTTTAGGATTCAATGGAGAGCCATCAATTTTAACCCCGTTGGCGGCTCCAAATTTACCGCCTTGGAAATTGAGAAAACAAGATTGATAGACGGTTTCTAGGGCAGTTTTGGCACAATCTAGCGGCACGATCGCATCTAGTTCTAAAAGCTGGGCGTAAAATTGACCGCACAATTGATCTGCCATTACTACTTCGGAGCCGCTCCCGGTATCGATGCGGTAGAAGCTGCCATTCCAGAGTTTTTCTTGATAAATTGGTTTACCTGAATCTAACCAGGCTTGATATTGCGGGATAATTTCAGCAGGGTTAGGAGTTAGTTCGCCGTGGTATTGTTGAGTAAGAATTTGACCGATCGCGATCGCTGCTTCTAATGCAGCTAGCCATAATCCGCCACAATAAACACTAATTCCTTGCAGTCGCCAATCATCGAAGGTTTGATCGGGTGCGCCAGAGTTTTCAATCATGCCATCGTCATCTAAATCGAATTGTTTCAGGTAAGCTAAGGTATCGACAATTGCGCTCCAACATTCGGTGAGGAATTCTAGGTCTTGCTTGCCTGTAAATACATAGGCGCGATAAACTTGTAAGACAAAATCGCTGCCCAAATCTTTCCACAAGTTACAATCTTGATAGCAGGTATAGTTAGTCTTTTCCCACGGATGCTCGTTGGGTGCGCCGAGATCGTGGGGGGTGGCGTGAAGAGTTTTGCGGGGTGCCATCATTTCGGATCGATCGACATTTTGCGGACGATCTTCGTAGCCGAATGCGGTTTGAACGTAGTAACCAATGAGGCGTTGATTTGTATCTTCAGTATGGATGGCTCTGGCAAAAGCAATTAGAATCGATTTTTCTAATTTCGGCCAGAGCAAGAGTACAGAAAAAGAACCATATAACCGGACATCTAAACTTTCATACCAGCGGTAATCTAAACATTCTAATACGCCAAATTGTCCGATCGGATCGCGTTCGTCGGCGGCTGTCCATAAGGTACCGCCATCGGTAAGTAAATATAGCTCGTTAAACAACGCCATCTTAAACCAATCGGGTAGATCGGCTCGATCTAAAATCGGCTGTTGCCAGTTAATTATCTGCTCTTGCCAAGTGTCATAATGTTTGAAAGCAGTTCGCACCATCGCCCAACTATTTTCACCCGATCGACCGAAGAAATCGGTATAGCGACGATAATAATTTATATCTTTACCAAATTCAGTAATCGGGAAATCCCAGGCAAGAATAAACGGAATTTTTTTAGTTTGTCCGGGTTTAACTGTAAACCGAATAGTTACCGCTGCGGCAATTCGTTCGCCTGCTGTTGCCACACTTTCATCATCGATATCTGAGAGCGAACCATCGGCGGCAAAACTATCCCAAATATCGCCACCATTACCGATCGGATTCCAGCGCGAATGATAGAATACTTCTACGCTCGGATTAGCGATGGTTGCGATCGACCATTGTCCCTCACCTTCACTCGGCGTGTCCGATTTATGTGCTTTATCGAGCAGACAACCAACGCGATAATTATCGACAATCCACTGATTATAGTTGCCCTCGCTCTCACCGATCCGAGGTTGATAATCATATACCGGGCTGCCATCGTCGCGAATTTCGACTTGACTCGATGGATTACTATTAGCAAACCAACCGACTGTATTTTCCCAGGTGAGCATAATGCTCAGAGTAATGGGTTTATCTGTCGGATTGTGAGCAGTCCATTCAAATACCGCGATCGGATATGAAGTCTCCTGATAATTATCTGCCCAAATTGGCGAAAACTGTTCGCAAGTTAATTGCGCCTGAAAGACGCGTTCGTAACTGTACCAACTCCGGGGATATAAAGCCTGATAATTACCCGTTCCTTGCCCTGTCAGCATCGTTTGAGGATACCATTGCCAGCGATTTAAACTGCCATCTTCAGGTGCTTGTGTAGACATGGCATAAGCCTGACTATCGCCGCTTTCTAGTTGCTCGAACACGCTAAATTGACAAGCCGCCAGGTTTTTAAAAACATGTTCGCCACCGTCGATATGCCACAGATTGAACTCCCCCCGATGGGATCTGCCGATACAACCCGCACCAAACCCCCCCAACGGCATCCCATGAAATGGCCCATCATCGAGATTACTCTCATAGCGGACAGTATAGGGCTTCTCCCAGTCTTGATGAAATTGACGTTGCCAAGTAGCAGTAGGAATCGACGGCCGTGGTGAGGGTTCGAGCATATAAAAGCGGCTGTGTGGAAGATGCAGCTTTTTATTGTAAACTGACTTACTACCTTGCGGCTGAAAATCTCGCTTAATTGGTTTATAGAATAATTGTCAATCGATTTTGCTACGGAATATTAGAGCAGCTATGACTATTAAAATAATCGATCTGTTTGCTGGTATTGGTGGAATTAGACTTGGATTTGAGGCTCATAGCTGTGAGTGCGTGTTTTCATCCGAGTGGGATGCTGATGCCCAAAAAATGTATGCAGCTAATTATGGACATCAGCCACAAGGAGATATTACTCAAATTGCACCTGAAGATATTCCAGATCATAATATTCTACTTGGTGGGTTTCCCTGTCAGCCATTTAGTATTATCGGGAAATCTCTGGGTTTTGCCGATATCAGAGGAACACTATTTTTCAATATTGAAGAAATTCTCAGAATCAAGCAGCCTTATGCTTTCATGCTTGAGAATGTGAAGCAGCTTAGGTCGCATGATGGGGGTCGTACGTTACTGATAATTAGAGACAAACTTGAAGCATTAGGCTACTTCGTGCATGTAGCAGTTTTGAATGCCTTAGATTTTGGTCTGCCACAGAAAAGAGAGCGCGTAATTATTGTTGGTTTTAAG
>NZ_JANYJC010000378.1 GCF_025361915.1 Chamaesiphon sp. GL140_3_metabinner_50 | reverse complement strand
GATTCAGGCAAAATGGACTTAAATGGCGATCGATTAATTAGCTTGCCCAATAGTATAGGCGATCTTAAAAATCTCACCGATCTAAAAATAAATTACAGTCTATTAAGCATTTTGCCAGAGAGCATTAGTCGCCTCAAAAATTTAACAAAGCTAGATTTTAGCAGCAATCAATTAAACAGTTTACCCGATAACATCGCCTGCCTGACAAAATTAACATTACTAAGCCTCAGAGGTAATAGACTAAAAAGCATACCATACACCATTGACTATCTTGTAAACCTGATTACATTAGATCTAAGTCATAATCAATTAAAAATATTGCCAAATAGTATCGGCAGTCTTCCCCAGCTAGCTAGTTTATATTTGAGCAACAATCAATTAACAGAACTACCCGATCGAATGAGCGATCTGAAGAAGCTAACTTCGCTAAATTTAACTGGTAATCCACTGACAGATTTATCCATGTTCAAAAACCTGCCTAATCTCAAACATCTCAATTTTCTTGGAGTCGATCTGCCGCGTCGTTATTGGACTAAATTTAGTGAATGGAAACCAGAATGGTTGTTAGATGAAAATAATGCAGAAATCAGACGAACTTTAATCGATCGAGTCGGATATGAAAAAATCTGTCAGGCATTAAAAGCAGTTAAACTAGATACTTGGCGAGAATATACCTTGCTAAAAATAGATAATATCGAACCTGTATATAATCGGGGATGGAATCCAATTGGTAGAGAACCAATCGTGTTATTAAAGATGATTTGTCCGTCAACTCATCACGTTCATATTCTCAGAGTCCCGCCGGAAATGAGGAATGCCGAAACAGCGATCGTTTGGGTAAATCATGGCATTCATCCCGATGATATTGCGGTACAAACTTGAGTAAATAATCCGATCGGAGCTAGAATCGGCTAAAAAATTTCTGATAATCGATCGTGTCAAAGGTCTCGATGCTGGAGTTTGACGATCGCACTTTTGGATCCCCGCGCCCAGATCTAAACTAACGATCGCAAACTTTAGTTACCCATGATACAGTAGAGCAGTCTTGCCGCTGGTTACGATGATGGTAGTAGAATCGATTGTCCTCGATCGGGGATGAAATGAGCAAACGCCTGAGCTTCGGACAAAACACCGGGCAAGCAGCTTATTAGCGCAGCCAAGGATAAAACCTCACCATGAAAGTTGTTTATGACCCAGACCGAGATATTCTCCAAATTACACTCAGCGATACCACCGTTGAGGAGACAGCGCGATTCGCGCCAGGTTTGGTATTAGATTACGATGTTGATGGTAATTTGATTGGTTTGGAGATTGCGAAGGCATCCACCAAAATGGAAAGTCCCTATGCTATTTCTTACTGTGTGGGCGAAGCAAACTTTGATAAGCCCCGACCGAAAGAGTTTGTGTAGGCAGATGAGGGGACGGAACGACCGTAACAAAGTGGTTGCCAGCCCCCGACTTTCGCTGCTCTAACAGATCGATAAATTAGCACTGTCCACTATTCACGGTCTTGAAAAGGTGCTTCACTTGCGGCTTATCTTTGGACGGGGAACCCGTCAAAAAAGGTAAGACAAGACAGGGTAAGCCCCAAAAACACTGGGCGGGTCACCCGACCATCAGCACTTTTCGCTAAAACACTAGTAATTATGTTTTAATGTAAGATGCGATCGTGAGTAATGCCATTTCAATCGTTCTCCCAAGACTCTTTACCGACTAAATCGATAATGTGTCCTCGCAATAAATAATCTTGGTCGTCTAGTAGATGCTCGATTTGCAACCATTGACGATCGCTAAAAAATCTCTTCAATTCGTAGATCCGGTGCTGCCGCTCTAATAAGCCTCGCGCAATCAAATTGCGAACCTCATCTCGCAGGTCGGTGATGCAATATCTTTCGATCGCAATCATATAATTATTCCTCTTTTTTTAATTTTGTAGAAAATTAATTCGATCGAACCTACTGGCAACTATGGTCACACATTTATCATCTCTCGATCGACATACAGTTACATCTATCGATAGATATATTCTACTTTACAAATCGCAAGAAACACTTCATTGTTAGAAAGATGTTATTTTTGACAACAGTTAGCGATGTGGGTTCCACGTCCGTCCGCCCTATTAGAATAAAGTGACAAAAAATTCACGGCGGCCGGGTGTAGATATCGATCGGTTCGACGACTTACCAAGTTCCTTTAGAGAGTAGTACATTTACCATGACTGATGCAGTGCGAATTTTGATGTGTGCCCCTCATCACTACGAAGTAGATTATGTAATTAACCCGTGGATGGAAGGCAACATTCATCGTTCGTCACGGGAACGCGCCCAGGTAGAATGGGAGCAGCTTCACCAAGTATTGAAGACTCATGCGACGGTTGAGGAGATCGAGCCGCAGCAGGGTTGGCCGGATATGGTATTTACGGCAAATGCTGGGCTGATCTTAGGCGATAATGTGGTCTTGAGTCGCTTTTTCCATCCCGAACGCCAGGGTGAAGAACCGTATTTTCAGCAGTGGTTTGAAAGTCAGGGGTATAAGGTACATGTTTTACCCCCAAGTTTGCCATTTGAGGGAGCTGGCGATGCCCTGCTCGATCGATCGGGAAGGTGGCTGTGGGCGGGTTATGGCTTTCGATCGGAACTAGATTCGCACCCTTATTTAGCCAAATGGTTGGATGTGGAGGTACTATCGTTACGCTTGGTAGATCGGCGGTTTTATCATTTAGATACCTGCTTTTGTCCGCTGACTGATGGGTATCTGTTGTATTATCCAGGCGCATTTGATACTTATTCTAACCGTTTAATCGAGCTGCGAGTGCCGCCAGAGAAACGGATCGCGATCGATGAAGTAGATGCGGTTACTTTTGCCTGTAATTCGGTGAATATCGACCGGATCGTGGTGATGAATAAAGCTAGCAACAGCTTAAAGAAAATGTTAGTCGATCGCGGGTTTACGCCGATCGAAACACCGTTAGGTGAGTTCCTGAAAGCGGGTGGGGCGGCGAAATGCCTGACTTTAAGAGTCAATGAACCCCACCAAGAATCACCCCAAACTTCAACAATTCAGAGCCGGACGATCCAGATCGAAGGGCATTTACTCGATTCGGGACTGGTAAATCAAGTTCTCGATACAATCGTTGCGGGCGGTGGCAGTTTTCAAGTTGCTAATTTCCAGCTCGGCGCACAGCGGTTGGATACCTCAGTGGCGCAGGTAAAAGTGTCCGCCCCCGACTCGGTGGTAATGGCCGACATTATGGGGCAATTAATCGACCTGGGCGCGACGAGCCTCTCAGACGATACAATTGCCGCTAACCTAGTCGCGGTGACCCAGGCAGGGGTCGCTCCTGACGATTTTTACGCCACCAATATCTACCCAACTGAAGTCTCGATCGATGGGCAGTGGTTGAAGGTGCAGGGGCAACGGATGGATGGTGCGATCGCAGTGGCTAGTACTCCCAGCGGTACCATCGTGCGGTGTAAACTGTTGCGAGATTTGCAATTAGGTGAATCGGTGGTAGTCGGTAGCGAGGGCATCCGCACTAAGCGCAACACCACGACGATTAAAAAAGCGGCAACCGAAGAATTTAGCTTCATGGGCGCGGGGGTTTCGAGTGAACGCCGGGTAGAACTCGTCGTCGAGCAAATCGCCTGGGATCTGCGCCGAATTCGCGATCGTGGTGGTAAAGTAGTGGTCGTTGCTGGGCCAGTTGTGATTCATACAGGCGGTAGCGAACACCTCAACCGCTTGATTCGCGACGGTTACGTTCATGCCCTCTTAGGTGGTAATGCGATCGCCGTCCACGATATCGAGCAATCTTTAATGGGCACCTCTTTGGGCGTAGATATGCAGCGCGGTACATCGGTACATGGCGGACACCGCCACCACCTCAAAGCAATTAACACGATTCGTCGTTGCGGGAGCATTGCCAAAGCTGTCGAACAAGGCATTTTGACAAGTGGAGTGATGTATGAATGCGTCAAACATCAAGTGCCCTTTTCCCTCGCCGGGTCGATTCGCGACGATGGCCCCTTGCCCGATACTAAAATGGATCTGCTCGAAGCTCAGGCAGATTACGCCCGCCTAATTGAAGGTGCCGACCTAATTTTGATGTTATCGAG
>NZ_JANYJC010000369.1 GCF_025361915.1 Chamaesiphon sp. GL140_3_metabinner_50 | reverse complement strand
GGCATTTGCAGATCCATAACAATCGCATCGGGCTGATGTAATTGAGCGACTTCGATCGGATCTATTCCTCGATCGGCGACAATAATGTTGTAGCCTTTGGCTGATAAATAATCACTGAGCGTCTCGATGTTGTCACGATCGTCATCGACGATGGCGATCGTCTTTTGTCGATCGGGCATGGTGTGGGGATAGAATTGGGACTGCGGGAAAATTGTTGACAGATCGTCTATAAATCCGGCGGTAGGTAACGAGAAGATAAATGACCGCTCCTCGCAGGGTAAATCGACTGTAAACCGACTACCAACATCGATTTTACTGCTGACAACTACGTGCCCGCCATGCAGCTCGACTAGCTCTCGGACGAGATTTAAGCCCAAACCCGTACCCTGCTGGCGACTGACTTGGTTATCGATTTGGACGAAGGGCTGAAATAACTGAGTTAGATGTTCGGGCTTAATGCCAATGCCCGTATCGCAGACGGTAAATTGCATTCGATCGTTTTCGGTATTAGTGACAATATGTGCCACTTCCAGGCTCACTCGACCGCCTGTTGGCGTGAATTTGACAGCATTAGCAAGTAAGTTAATTAACACTTGGCGAATCCGGCGTTCGTCTACGACTAGATTGGGCAAATGGGGCGGCAGATTCAGTTCTAATTGAATCCCTTTTTTGAGTGCTTGCGGCTCGACTAGTCGGAAACTAGCATCGCAAAGCTGCTGGATTTTAGTTGGGGCGCAATATAGTTCTAGTTTGCCAGCTTCAATTTTTGCCAAATCGAGAACATCGTCGATCAGCGATAGCAGATGCGTACCGCCGTTGTAAATGACTTCCACACAGCGTAATTGTCGTTTGTTGAGTTCTCCATAAGCTTGTTCTTGCAAGCCTTCCGACATGCCTAAAATGGCGTTGAGTGGCGTGCGAAGTTCGTGACTCATGTTGTTGAAAAAACTCGTCTTGGCACGATCGGCAGATTCGGCTAATTCTTTAGCGGCTTTAAGTTCGATCGTGCGTTCTGCGACTTTTTGTTCGAGCAGTTCTACCGAGCCTTGGAGTTGACGATAGAGTTTGGCATTCTCGATGCTTATCGCCGCTTGAGCGACGATGACTTGGAGTAATTCGACTCGTTCGGGCGTAAATGAATCGATCGCGATTTGATTTTCTAAGTATAAGATGCCGATCGTCTGACCTTGATTTAAGATCGGCATACACAGGATACTTTTGGGCTGGTTAAGGTGAATATAATCATCGCTACCAAACTGCTGGTGGTGGATGACATCGCCCAGCACCAACGATGTCAGGTTATTTTGCACCGTATTTACGACACTAAACGGCACATCCTGACTGGCTGCTAGCGAGATCGGCGTTAATAGCTGCGGTTCTTCAATGCCCTCGGCTCGTGCTACTACTTGCAACTCCTGTTCTTGTTGAAGTAGCAAGACACATTTATCGGCTCCAGCACTGGCGATCGCGATTTTAAGCAATGTCGCCAATAATCGATCGAATTCAATCTCGCCAGCAATCGCTTGTGAAGCTTTGAGTAAAGCTGATAAATCTAAAGCGGCGGAGGTACTAGTTCCAAAATTCATGGCGGTAGACATCTCGATGTGGGAAATATCCGATCGATCTGGATGCAAGATCGTCGCCAGCAGTTGGGGATAGAGTGTGGTTAATTGGGCTGCTTTTGCCATTGCGCCCCACCGAACATAGCAGTAATAAGCTTCTACCATGTAAATCTGGGCAATTTTTTGGCGATCGTCAGCGATGTAAAATTTGGCTGCTAATTCGTTAGCCAGGGCTTCTTCATGGACGAATTGATGCTCTTTAGCACCAGCAATGGCGCGATCGTAATGTTCGCCTGCGGTGGCGTGGTTGCCGAATACCCGCTGTTTTTCAGCTTCGATCAGGTGCCATTTGTGGCGGTAATTTGTCGGTGCAGTTTGCGCCCACAGATCGATTACCGCTTGATGGCTGGCTATTTGAATAAGATCGATTTCAGATCCGGCTAAATGCGCCAGAGCTGCAAACAAATGGAATGTCGGAATCGTCACCATCCCGGCGACTCCGAGTAAATATGGTTGCGCTTTGGCGGTATAGTCGATCGCCGCTCGATAATTGCCAAACAAATAAGCCAGAATCTGTTTGTAGCCATATACCGCAGCCAGCGCGCTGAATTCATTATTCTGGAGGTGTTGAGGAATCATTACTGTTTCATCATACGCACTTCCAACTAGACAATCTGGCTGACTGACACCCTCGATGAGGTTCTGTGCCATTTGACGCTTGACATCTAAAAAAGTCTGGGCGGAATATTGCTTCGCTTTGGCTAGCGCATCGCTATAGTCAGATATTTCCACCAGCCAATTACTCAGATCTACCCCAGCGAGCAAAGTTGACTCGAAGTAAATAGCAATGCTATACCCAGCACTGAGAAAATCACCAGCTTCCATAAAAGTCGTGTAGCAATTTTTTAATGTGGGCAAACAAGCTCGAATCGGTTCGCGGCGATGTTGAATCCAGGCTGCAAATAGAAATAGCACCGTGCCATCGAATTCGGTTGGGTTATCGCGATCTAGTAAATCGATGGCTAATTTACCAAACCGATAACCAGTTTCCACATTATTTAAAATTGCACTCAACACCATCCCGTGGTAAACATATCCCGCTAATGAGGCTGGCGCATTGCCATAATCGAGCGATAGGGTTACCATCGTGGAGCTAAGGATCGGTAACAATCCGGGCATACCAAGCACAATCGTTTTACCTAAATCTGCTAAGAGTTTAATTGTTACCTGAGCCTGACGATCGCTCATTACTGGCAAATCTAACAGATCTTCGATACATCTACCTTCGAGTTGAGCTTCCAGCGTCTGTAGTGCTAGCTCGATTTGAGTGGCATCGGGAGTAGTGGGGAATTCGATGCCCAGTTGAGCCAGTGCCTTGGCACCAACACTAATGGCTTCGAGCATCTTGCCATTGGCGGTGAGTGCCGCAACTTGAATTCTGTAGATTTCAACTTTATCGACAACCGTTATTGCCGATCGCATTATAATCGTCGAGATTTCTTGCATCCACTCTAAATTTCCGGCTAAATAAGCGGCTTCAGCCGCAGCAATATGTAGCTCTAAAGTGAGTTGATATTGAGTATCCCAACAGTCGATCGGTAGGAGTTCGATTGCTGTTTGTAAATAGCTATTTGCCGCAGCATAAGCAGTCGAATTTCTGGCCTTTTTACCCGCAGTAAAGTTCATTGCGACTAGGGCAGTTCGTTCGATTGGTTCGGTAATTAATGCTTTGGCTTGATTCAAATGTCCGACGATATCAAATACCCGAAGCTCGCCAGTCAGCTCCGAGCAGCTTTGGTGAATTAGTCTGCCAATATTAAGGTGAGTAAGTTGTTTTTGGTCGTCATCGATTAAGGAGTAAGCTGCTTGTTGAACGCGATCGTGTAAAAATCTATAAACTGGATTCGCTGCTAGATCCGACTCCGAGCGATCGCTACAATTAGTAAAGAATTTATAGATTTTGGTAGTTGGGATTAATAAATTTTCTTGCAACCCTGCCCACAAAATTGCGGCTGTCTCTGCTGGCGATTTTTCTAAGACGATCGCCAGAATTTGGAGGTCGAATTGTGCCCCAATACAGGCGGCAAAAGCCATTGCCGCTTGAGTTTCGATCGGCAATTTTTGGAGTTGCAGTGCCATAAACTCGACCACATCGTCGGTAATTGCTAAGGCTCTAACTTTAGCAAGATCGCATTTCCAGCCACCAACTTGGTTATTTCGATCGATCCGATCGAAGCTAATCAGTCGATCGTCATATAATGATTTAAGAAACTGGTTAGCGAAAAATGGATTACCCTTGGTTTTAAGATCTACCAATTCAGCTAGTGGTTGCGCGACGAGTAAATCGCAATTTAGTGTATCTGCAACTAAATGGTTTAAATCTGCTTGATTTAGGGGCTTGAGTGTAATAGTATCAACTCTAATTCCAGTTTTGGCAATCTCATCGATCGCTAAAATAGCTGGATGGACTGGCGAGACTTCATTATCTCGATAAGCTCCTAATACTAATAAATGTTTCGTATCCTCCGTTAACAATTTTAGTAAATCTAAAGATGCTAAATCTGCCCATTGCAAATCGTCGAGAAATAATACCAGCGGATGTGCTGTGGTACAAAACAAGCGGACGAACTTTTGCATTAGTGAATAGAATCGTTGCTGTTCGGCACCAGCAGCTAATTCTGGGGCGGGTAACTGCCGACCGATAATCCGCTCTAATTCGGGAATTACATCGATTAATACCTGTCCATTATCGCCAACTGCTGCCAGAATCTCGATTTTGCGCGCTTCGAGTTGCGCTGCCGATTCTGCTAGCAATTGCCCCATCAACTCGCGGAAGGCTTGGACGAAAGCAGAAAACGGAATATTGCGTTGAAATTGGTCGTATTTACCCTTAATAAAGTAGCCCCGTTGCCGCACGACAGGCTTATAAACTTCGCGAACTACAAGAGTTTTGCCGATGCCCGAATAACCTGCAACTAAGACAATCTCGGTGGTACCGCTATCGTTGACTCGATCGAAAGCAGCAAGTAGGGTATTGACTTCTGACTCGCGACCATAGAGTTTTTCGGGGATGGTAAAGCGATCGCTCGGATCGCGATCTCCTAAATTAAATCCACCGATTTCGCCTGTCTGTTGTAATTGGATCGAGCAAATTTCTAGATCGTGCTTTAATCCCAGCGCATTTTGATAGCGATCTTCCGCATTTTTGGACATCAATTTAACAACTAGCTCACAGAGCATCAGCGGCGTATTGGGTTGAATATTGCGGATGGGAGTTGGCTGTTTGGCAAGATGAGCGTGTACCAAGTCTAGCGGATCGCTGTAATTAAACGGTAACTGTCCTGTCAATAGTTCGTAAAAAGTCGCGCCTAGTGCATAAAAATCGCTGCGGTAGTCAATTCCCCGATTCATCCGTCCGGTTTGCTCTGGAGACATATATGCTAGTGTTCCTTCTAGCAAATTGGCATGTCTAATTTCTGGGGTTTCTTTGGGTAAGAGCGAAGCGATCCTAAAATCGATGAGTTTGACTTGGTGCGTTTCGGGATGAATTAGGATGTTGCTCGGTTTGATGTCTTTATGGATCGTGCGATGAGTATACAATCCTTCTAGTGCCTCAGCCATTTGAATGGCAATTTGCAGGAACATCGTTAGTTTCTGCCGATCTGCTCCAAGAGCTAACGATTGCTGTAGAAAAGATTTTAAGGAAATGCCGCCAAAATCTTCTGAAATCAAGGCATAAGAGTTCTGGTATGGTTCTAATGCCAGCGTTTTGATAATATTAGGCAGATCGAAATTTTTACCAATTTCGTACTTGTGTCGGAACTGGATCAGCTCGTTACAGCTAGGAAAAGGATTGCGTAAGAGTTCGATAGTGACTGGATCGCGATCGCACTGTCTGATACCACGATAGATCGAGGTTTGGTTACCTGTATAAATTTCTTCGGTGACGATGTACCCAGGCACACACACGATTGTCTTCATAATTCCAGTCCTCAATGTGTAATTACACTCACGACGGCTGAGATCGAGTTATGATTAGCCGCCATAATCCACATTTTACGAACCGATTTAGGGTCTAGCTGTAATCTAGATCATCTAGTTTGAGTTGCTGCGGAGATCTACCCACCCCGCCCTTCGGAGCAAGAAGAGCCAACCCTTTATAAGCTACAGTGTCTATACATCTCTAGTTAGACGCAAAATTGGTGGGAATCCCCCTAAATCCCCCTTGGAAAGTGGGACTTTAAAAGCCCCCTTGGAAAGGGGGTTGGGGGATTTAGATCTCAAAACGAAGTCTATCCAACTTGTGTATGTACGGTAGCAAGCCCCAAAGGGGCTTTGAAAATCCCCTCCGAGGAGGGGTGACCAAAGGGCGGGGCGTTGCACCGAGCGAAGCCGTAGCGTAGCGTCTCCGTAAGGAGAAGTGTGGGTAGATCTCCGCTGGTATAAACAACTACCCCGCCAGAATTACTGATTCCCGACTTTTTCCGACTTTTCCTTAGTATAAGATTGCCGACAAGATCCGACTGACAGTATTTATCTGGAAGTTTATAGTCGAACTACCACCTCAATATCGGTAGACGAGACATGACTTTATATTTAGCTAGCGATGCCCCCACAAAACCGCTACAACAGCAAGATATCCAGCTTGAATCTAACTTTTGTCTCAACATTCGATCGCTAATTGCCGAATATTTAGATCCGGTAACTTTAAATACTAAACTCCAAGAATTACCCCAACAGTTCGATCGTCCACAACCTCGAAAATGGGCGCGAATCGATTGGCAAAATCTCAATTGCGACCAAATTGTCGGCATCGAGCCGCAACTCTTTTTAGCTATTCTCAAAGGTGCGATCGATACCGAAGCACCCATTCGCGATTATACCCAGACTAGTCGGCAATATCTTGCGCCCATTCACCCGCAAATGGCAGAATTTGTCGGAGGAACTGTTGATAAAATAGGCAAGCACTCGAAAGGAATCTGGGAACTAGAAGAATGTCGTCATGCACCCGCGCTCCTAAGAGTTTATCGTCAATTAAGCGGTAAAAAAATTGAGCTAACTTTCAAACAAGTTCGACCTTATCAACCGACTAGCTGCCCAGATCGAGATCTATATCGTCACGGTTTGCATCGAATTTTTACTGAGTATGGAGCGACCTGTTTATATCTGTGGCTGATGGGGCATTCTAAAGGTACCTTGCGGCAGATATTAGGAGAGCTAGTTTGCGATGAAGTCAATCATTTAATTAAGTTCTGGGGGTTTGGCATCTGGCTATATCCATGTCCGAAAGGATATCGATTTTTACGCGGTTGTCAACAACTATTACCACGCCGCTCTTCGGGGAATAATTTACTCACAACCTATCGACGGATGATGTCTGTCTTGCAATGGCAGGATTGGACATGGCAACACCGCTGGCAGATTGTCACGACTTTCGTGCTAGTAATGCAACAGCTTTTAGCTTGGCATCATTCCCTCAAGCCTACAGATTTAGATCGAATTTTCGGTGCGTCGTCTAATTAACAAATTTTCTATTAGTAATAACATGAATACTCAAACACTTACCAAATTACCAGCTATTTTAGATCCGACTAAAATGCCCCAACATATTGCCGCAATTATGGATGGTAATGGACGATGGGCAAAACAACAAGGATTGCCGAGAATTGCCGGACATCAGCAAGGTGCTAAAACAGTTAAATCGCTATTACGGTGCTGTAAAGATTGGGGAGTTGCTAATTTCACCGTCTATGCATTTTCAACTGAAAATTGGCGCAGACCAGCGGCTGAAGTCGATTTTTTAATGAAACTATTTGAAGGTTTATTAGATAGCGAACTAGCTAAATTGCATGAAGAAGGCGTGCGAGTGAGATTTCTGGGCGATCGATCTCAAGTGCCGATCGGACTCCAAACAATGATGGATAAATCGATCGCGACTACCGAACATAACCGCGCGGTCACGTTTAATATTGCCATTAATTATGGCGGTAGGCACGAAATTCTCCAAGCCTGTAAATCGATCGCCACCCTGATTAGAGCGGGTGAATTAGACCCCCAATCGATCGATGAATCGGTATTCACTCAATATTTAGACACCACCGGATTACCAGACCCCGATTTGTTAATTAGGACTAGCGGCGAACAGCGGTTGAGCAACTTTTTACTCTGGCAACTTGCCTATACCGAGTTATATATTACCAATACCCACTGGCCAGATTTTAGCAACGACGAATTTATGCAAGCGATCGCCGACTATCAACAACGCGATCGGCGATTTGGCAAGGTATAATTGGTGCGTTGTCAACTCCGCCGACAAGTAAGGCTAAAATCGCGTTATGATGACGATCGGTTGGCTCTAGTCAGGCAATCTAGCCGATCGATACCAGTGCTAGCGATCGACCTACTAGACCCCAGCCCCACACTAATGTAGGATAAATATTAACGATCGTTAACAAAACGGTACGTAGTTTGGCTACAAATTCATAATTGCCATTTATCTACTGACGCAAAAGTATCTAACTGGCAGTCACAATCATTTTGCCTTCCTCATAAATACTGGAGATCTAAACCGCTACATGACTTTATCGATCGATCCGAATCCAGCCGCAGTGCTGTCCCCGCATCTCAAATTCAAACACATCGTTCAGTCTTTACCAAAATCAGTTTTTGTTAAAGATAGTCGTCAAGCATGGCTGACAGCCCTTAAAACCATCGTCAGCGTGACGATAGGGATGCTCGCAATTGCCTATTCGCCTTGGTATATATTACCGCTGGCATGGGTATTTACAGGTACGGCGATGACTGGCTGCTTCGTAATCGGTCATGACTGCGCCCATCGTTCTTTCTCGAATAGTCGCAAAGTCAACGATATTGTCGGTCATCTGTTTATGTTGACCCTAATTTATCCCTTCCACGGCTGGCGATACGGACACGCTAAACACCACAAGCATACCAATAAAATGGACGTGGACAACGCTTGGCAGCCGTGGCGACCCGAAGATTATCAAGACGCGCCCACCTGGCTACAAGTAGTCTATCAGGCGATGCGCGGACGGTTATGGTGGTTGGCATCATTACCCCACTGGGCAGCAGTTCACTTTGACTGGCGGAAATTTCCCGCAGGCAAAACCAGAGACGATGTTAAATTCTCGGCTCTATTTGTGATTATCGGTGCCGCAATTATCTTCCCGATTTTAATTGGAACTTTAGGCATCTGGGGCTTCGTCAAATTCTGGGTTATCCCCTGGTTGGTATATCACTTCTGGATGAGCACCTTCACGATCGTCCATCATAACGCGATTTTAGCCTTACTTGTCGGCGGAGTTGACAACGCACCAATTATACC
>NZ_JANYJC010000359.1 GCF_025361915.1 Chamaesiphon sp. GL140_3_metabinner_50 | reverse complement strand
TCGATCGTTCCATTCATTAAAATCTGGTTCTAAACTATAACGCCGCGCACAATCTTGGGGAAATCTGGTCGTAATAATCACCCGCGCACCATCTTTTAATAGTCGCAAACCTAATTGATAACCGATCTTAATTCTGCCGCCCGTAATTAAGGCAACTCTACCAGTTAAATCCGCTCGTTGCGAACGTTTTGGATAATTAAATTCGGCACATTTCGGACAGAGCAAATGATAAAAAGAATCAACTTCTCGGTAGGCTTGTTTACAGATATAACAAGATATCGACTGCTGCAAATGCGGCTGTTGTGCTGTTGGTAGTAGATGGCGATTTAATTCGGGATGTTGCGATCGAACTAATAATGTGTTCTCTCTTGTCTGACGATCTTCAATTTGTCTTTCCGTGCGATCGTGTTTGCGCGAATATTTACGTCCTTGCTTATGAATTTTAGCAATTAAACCCTTGATGCGATCGTGACTTGCGATCGATTCTGGATTGTCAGCAATTTGCTGTAAAACTTCCAAACAAATTTCTAGTTTTTCCGGTGAAATATTATCCATCTTTGAGAGAATGTCTGAGAACTCAATTCTGTTCAGCTTAAACCCTAGAAATCCCCCCTAACCCCCCTTGAAAAGGGGGGAACCGGAATTGAAGTCCCCCTTTCCAAGGGGGATTTAGGGGGATTTAGATCTACGATACATATCAAAAAATCTTTTCAGACATCCTCTCAAGCCCGATCGACATCATCTCACAGTCGATCGGAAAATTAGCCTAACTCCCCTGTACAATAGCGATCGGCATAATTTTAGAGAAAAGGCACACTATTAAGCATTATGGGCGAAAACTTAACACAATTATTGGAACCGATCGCCAGTCAATTTCGTGCGCTCGATCTCCCCGAACCTCTAACTCACTGGGGACATCCCTTTTTTATGAGCATCGTTATGTACGTCATGGGTGGATATGGTGCTTATGTTGGCTGGAAAGGTAGAATATTAACCGCTAGCGATCCCAAAGCCGCAATCGTCAGCAAGACACAGCATCGCAAGGTGATGCCTGTCATGTTTGCATTTATGGCGATCGGGGCAACTGGTGGTATCTTATCTCTAGTTATCCAAAAGCACGCCGTTATGAGCAGTTCTCACTTCTTAACAGCTCTCGTCGTCCTCACTTTACTCGCAATTAACAGCGTTATCTCTAGTACTGGATTTGGCGGAAATAAGCCCGAACTCCGAAAAGTCCACGCCTATCTGGGTAGTGGCATTCTCGTCATGATGATCGTTCACTCTTTGATGGGATTGAAGTTAGGGTTATCGATTTAAGAGATGGGAGACTGGGAGATGGGAGATTGGAGACGAGGAGACGAGGAGACGGGGAGACTGGATAAATTGTTAATCCTTCTTACTCCTTACTCCTTACTCCTCCCAGTAGGGTAATATTGTGAAATCAAACCCGTTGAAGTGGGGGTATTATAGATAACCCACGATCGGGTGCAAACTACCTATTTTGAGATCGATCGAATGTCTAATCAAGCTGAATTATGGTTTCAACCGTTAATCTGGATGGATTTCCGATTGGCGGTAATTTTTACAGTATTAATGCCACTGATTTTACTACTGTGGGCATTCGCTCAAAAAACGGTAGTCATCCAGAGTTTATTAATTATCTATTGGCGGGTAGCTAGTTTACTCGCGATCGTAGTATATCTCCAAATCGGTTCGTCACCATTGAGTTTTATCGCCTCATTTGTCGGTCAATCATTAATTCCGCTGTCGCTATGGTTTTGGGCGGATATTAACGAAGAAATTAACGATTTGCCCGATCGTCCACTTAAATTGGGATTTTTGGCTTGGCGATGGGCGACTAGCATCTATTGTACCCTGAGCGCGATCGCCGTTATTCCGTTTCTATCATGTGCTGTTGGCGGTACTACCACCGCTTATTGTCAGGCGTGGTTCCAACCTTCTTGGCTTTATTACAATTTTTTCCATGCCAATTCCAAGCCAGAGTTTCTCAGTCTGCTCGGCATTTTAGGGCTAATTATTTACAGCCTATATCTACTCTACTTCTTAATCGTCCGGCTGGGCAAGCAAGGTCGATCGGCAATGGTGGGGGATGAGTAGGGAGATGGGAGGTGGGAGATGGGAGTAAGGAGAAAGGAGTAAGAAGGATTAACAATTTATCCAGTCCCCCAGTCCCCCCGTCTCCCCGTCCCCCCGTCCCCCACTCTTCCATCTCCCATCTCCTACCTCCCATCTCCTACAGATCGGTCGCAGCTTTTATCCCTAGATAATTTTCCAACAATAATTGTAA
>NZ_JANYJC010000349.1 GCF_025361915.1 Chamaesiphon sp. GL140_3_metabinner_50 | reverse complement strand
GATTTGTCGATCGATTGCCAGAAAATATCTCGATGTCTCAAATTAAAGATATCGATGATGTGGTGGCATCGGGGTTATTTAAAGCTAATTATTGGCAGTGGTTAGAACAGATTGCCGACTACTATCATACGTCATTAATTCAAGTGATTAAGGTTGCTTTACCACCCGGACTATTGACTCGATCGCATCGTCGAATTAGGGCAATTGGTACGGATGCAAATTTAGATGTTTTCTTGAGCGATATTGCCAAGCAAATTCTCAGGCTATTAAATTCGCAGCCAGCTAAGAACTATAGTTGGCAACACATTCAAAAGCAAATCCCTTCAGCTAAAAGAGGTTTGCGAGAATTACTCGATAAGAACTTAGTTGTATCTTATTTAGAGTCTGGTAAAACCCAACAGCCTAAGCTCCAAAAAGCGGTAGTTTTAACATCAGAGTTACTTGGCGACGATTTAAACGATCGCCAAAGATCGATCGTCGAGATTTTAAAACAACACCAGGGGGAATTGTGGCAATCAGATTTATTGAAGCTAATTGAATCTAAAAGTTCCGCAATTTTAAAAGGTATTGCCGATAAAGGTTATATTGCGATCGTCAATCAAGAAAAACTACGATCGGATCGAGAAGTAGGCATTTTTCAACAAGAACCAGCCAAACTACTAACTACAGATCAGACAGCAGCATTGGCGGTAATTAACGAACTATCAGGATTTGCCCAAGTATTACTACATGGCGTTACGGGTTCTGGGAAAACCGAAGTATATCTACAGGCGATCGCAAAGATAATAGCACAACACAAATCGGTACTGGTATTAGTCCCCGAAATTGGATTGACCCCCCAATTAACCGACAGATTTCGATCGAGATTTGGGGATAAAGTGGGCGTTTATCATAGTGCCCTCAGCGATGGCGAACGCTATGACACCTGGAGACAGATGTTAAATCAAACTAATCCTATTATCATCGGCACTCGATCGGCAATTTTTGCACCATTACCCAATCTAGGATTAATTATCCTCGATGAAGAACACGATTCTAGTTTCAAACAAGACCAACCAGCACCCACATATCAAACCAGAGATATCGCCAACTGGCGCGCGCAGCTAGAATCTTGTCCTCTAATTCTCGGCTCTGCTACTCCCTCTCTAGAAACGTGGGTAAATGCAATGGAGACAGGGGAACAGAAAGAATATTTGTCCACACCCCCCCGGTGGTTGAGCGGAGCCGAAACCACACCCCCCTCCTCCTACTACCTTCCCCTCCCTACCCGCGTGCAAGCGCGTCCATTACCGCCAGTCGAAATTGTCGATATGCGCCAAGAATTGCAGCAGGGTAACCGTAGCATCTTCAGTCGATCGTTACAACAGGCACTGCGCCAGATGCAATCGCAAAACCAACAGGGAATTTTATTCATCCATCGGCGGGGACATAGCACCTTCGTCTCGTGTCGGAGTTGTGGCTACGTGTGCGAGTGTCCCAATTGCGATGTTTCGCTAGCTTACCACCAGCCCGGTACTGTCGAAAATGCTCATCTGCGCTGTCACTATTGCAACCATTATCAGCCGCAACATCGCCAGTGTCCCGAATGTAGCTCCCCCTACTTCAAATTTTTTGGCAGTGGTACCCAAAGAGTCGTCGAAGAATTAGCGCGCGACTTTCCCCAACTGCGTTGCCTGCGGTTCGATAGCGACACTACCCGTACCAAAGGCGCACATCGCCAGATCTTGACCGCATTTGCCCGTGGTGAGGCAGATTTACTCGTCGGTACCCAAATGCTCGTTAAAGGATTAGACCTGCCACAAGTCACCCTGGTGGGAGTGGTGGCTGCTGATGGATTGTTACACATGTCCGATTATCGAGCTGCCGAACGGACGTTTCAAACTCTGGCTCAAGTTGCCGGGAGATGCGGACGTGGCGATGAGCCGGGGAAAGCCATCATTCAGACTTACAACCCAGAGCATCCGGTGTTAATCGCCGTCACCAAGCACGATTATGCGGCGTTTATTGCGGCGGAATTACCAGAACGGCGAATGCTCGACTATCCCCCTTATGGTGCGCTAATTTTACTCAGATTTAGCAGCCTCGACGAACATGCAGTCGAAAAAACGGTGACAGAAATTGGTTTGGCTCTAAATGAGGCGGCAATTGCCGGACGTTACGAAGTTTTAGGCCCAGCACCCGCAACCGTAATGCGGGCGAATAACCGCTACCGCTGGCAAATTATGATTAAATATCTACCAAATGGAACGGCGACGCTCCCAAATTGGGACGTACTCAGAGCTAGCTGCTCTAATTTAGTCAGAATGACGATCGATGTCGATCCGCAGAATTTCTTCTGATTCTCCTCCGGACTGTTAGAATCGAGATGCTTGTTTCGTCAAGCTGGCTTGACGCAATCGGGTGCCTGATATTTACTAGCAAATTCATACCCAATCATTAAAATTTCAGTGTATCTTGTGATACTTTCAGCAAAATTGTTACAAATTGCAAGTAAGTGATATTGTAAGATGAAGTTAGTTAAATTTAAATTAAAAATATATCTCAACTGTCCCCATGAGTGATACACCCATAGATAACCTAAATGTGTCGATCGAAGCTCCTGCTGTAGAGACACCCCCAACACCAGAAGAACTCAAGTCCAAATTTGTTAAATATGCCATGCGGAACATGGTCAAAAAGGGCGGCAAATCGCTTCAACACTTTGCCCTCAGTGCGATCGGGCTGTTAACACTTTTTGTTGGTTTAGCCTACTTAACTAGATAACCTAGCGATTGGATCTGTGGTTAAATCTCCTCAAACTCCACCTCCAGTCACCCTCAACCAGTTGCTATCGACTCGATGAATTTAGAATTAATCGTCCAAGATCTCTATCAGCCCAGTGTAATTGAAGAAAATACCTGGGTAAACTGGTTTCAAACCTGGCTAGAGATCCCCGGTTTGCAATTACCACCCGCAGATGCTTATGAGTTGAGTCTCAGGCTCACTACCGATGCCGAAATCCAAGCTCTGAACTCGCAATTTCGCAAGCTCGACCGACCCACCGATGTCCTCTCTTTTGCCGCGATGGAGGTCGATTTCCCTGAAATAGCCGATGATAACGCCGATTTAGTCTTATATTTGGGCGATATTATCATTTCTGTCGATACGGCTGTAATTCAAGCCCCCGAACATGGGTATTCTCTAAGAAAGGAATTAGCTTGGCTTGCCAGTCATGGATTACTACATTTACTCGGATGGGATCACCCCGATGACGAAAGTTTATCGTTAATGTTGGAACAGCAACAAACTTTTTTGACATCTAGTGGTATATAAATAGTGACTCTGGTATCGAAGACGATCCGCTGTCAGCCATAAGTGTGAACTATCTAACTAATAAATCATTATTTTCTCCGTAGGAGTCACCTGTCTATGCAGACTAAACTAGAAAAAACCGCCAACCCTAACATCGGTCAATCAGATATGGCTAGTAAATCGTCTACTTCCGCTGGGCACCAGTTAGATCGAAGTCAGCGCGTAAAGGCTTGGCGGGTAGCAACGAGCATTGGTGTGAGCTTCAAGTATGCTGCTGCTGGCGTGACATACGCCTTTAATACCCAGCGAAATTTTCGGATTCACTGTGTAATGGGCACCTTGGCAATTAGCATCGGTGCCCTTTTGCATTTAAGTAGTGTTGAGATGGCAGTTATCTGTATCACTAGCGGTCTAGTTTTGACCCTAGAACTATTAAACACCGCGATCGAATCGGTTGTCGATCTGACTGTCGGGCAAACCTATCACGAACTCGCTAAAATCGCCAAAGATTGTGCGGCTGGTGCCGTGTTAATTTCGGCTGGAGCATCGGTGTTAGTCGGTTTTTGCTTGGTGGTGCCAAAATTACTGCTACTGTTCGCTCATTAGGCGCACAGGGTCGCTAGAGCCAAACCATCATCCGCTCAGTAGACAAGTAGCGAGTTAAATCTATACTCGTTGGTGCTGCCTACTGGAATGAAAATCGCGATTTTTAATTTTGAATCGATCGACGATCCTGTTACACTGTAAAAGATTGAGATAGTGTAACGATGATTTTAGTTATTGATAATTACGACAGCTTCACCTACAATCTCGTTCAATATTTGGGCGAACTCGGACAAGAGTTAGCGATTGCTAAGGATATTCGCGTCTATCGGAACGATCGGATTACCTTAGCCGAGATCGATACTCTCGCGCCTGATGGCATTTTAATCTCGCCAGGGCCGGGTCGTCCAGAAGATGCTGGCGTGTCGCTGGCAATTATTAGCGAGTTAGGCTCTCGGTATCCGATTTTAGGTGTCTGTCTGGGACATCAAAGCATCGGTCAAGTATTTGGCGGTAATGTTGTCGCCGCACCGATTTTAATGCATGGTAAAACTTCCCAAATCCACCACGACGGTACTGGTGTATTTGCAGGGCTAGACAATCCATTTACCGCTACTCGTTATCATAGCCTGGTTATCGATCGAGACACCTGCCCAGATTGCCTACACATTAATGCCTGGGTAGAAGATGGCACCATTATGGGAGTCCGACATCGCGACTATCCCCACGTCGAGGGCGTACAGTTTCACCCAGAGAGTATTTTGACTAATTCTGGCAAACAGTTACTCCGCAACTTTCTGACATCGATTAAATCGCCAGCTAGATCGCTCGATTCATAACCCCATTGTAATGCCGTTCGATCGGCTTGGGTATACTAACTTTAAGGTCGAACGCCAAACAAATGTACTATAATATTTGTGGTGATGTTTGCATTACACCTAAAAGTTACTCGATCTCGATCGATATTTCTATGACTAGTCACCAATTATCAGCACCGCTCTCTGAGAGAATCGAGATTATCGTCGATAAACTCAAACAAACCCATCCCAATGCCACCTACGAACTAGATTGGGAAAATCCGCTACAGCTATTAATTGGTACCATCCTCGCCGCTCAATGTACCGACGAGCGCGTCAATCGAGTCACCAAAAGCTTATTTCCTAAATACCCCACCGCCGCCGCTTATGCTGCCGCCGAGCTGTCGGAATTAGAGCAAGATTTAAAACCAACAGGCTTTTACCGTAAAAAAGCCCAAACAGTTCAAAACGTCTGTCAGGTGCTGCTCGAACGCTTTGATGGCGAAGTACCGCAGACAATGGCACAACTGGTAGAATTGCCTGGAGTCGCCCGCAAAACAGCAAATGTCGTCCTTAACTGCGCCTTTAGCATCCCTTCTGGCGTAATTGTCGATACCCATGTCGCTCGTGTCAGTCAGCGGATGGGATTATCTGGGCAAAAAAATCCCGATAAAATCGAGCAAGATTTAATGAAACTCGTACCACAGTCAGAATGGGTCTTTTTTGGCCCAGCAATGGTGCTGCACGGTCGTTATACCTGTACTGCTAGCAATCCCCAGTGCAGTCAGTGTGTATTGATAGATGTTTGCGAACAGAAGCTTTAACCCATACAAATTTATTGAAAGATAGTCAGTTGAAATCGATATTCCTCAATAACCTACGTCGGCTGGACTTCGTTTCTAGATCTAAATCCCCCAACCCCCTTGGAAAGGGGGCTTTGAAAGTCCCCCTTTCCAAGGGGGATTAGGGGGATTCAAACCAATTTCGCTTTTCTCCAGAGATGTGTATGTAGCCTTAATCAGGGGAAGGTGCCACAGGCGGTGGGATTAGTTTAACTGCTTCAAGAAATAAGATTATCAACCTCAAAATTAATCATCAATGTCTAATCCAGCAATTTCTAACTCGTGGCAACAGGTACTTTCAGCAGAATTTGAACAGCCATATTTTCAAAAATTGCAGAATTTTATTAGCACAGAGAGACAAACTCAAACTATTTTCCCCAGTGATGCGGATGTCTTTTCAGCATTTGAATTAACACCTTACGAAAACGTCAAGGTTTTAATCCTCGGACAAGATCCATATCACGATGATAACCAAGCACATGGATTGTGTTTTTCAGTCAAACCCGGCATTAAAACACCACCATCGTTAGTCAATATTTATAAAGAACTCCATACCGATATCGGATTTAATATTCCCAAGCATGGATATCTGGTAAACTGGGCAGAGCAAGGCATACTGATGTTAAATGCGGTACTAACCGTGCGATCGCATACGCCGAATTCTCATAAAGATAAAGGTTGGGAAACTTTTACAGATGCCGTAATTAGTCAGGTGAGCGAGAAAACAGATTCGGTTATCTTTGTGCTATGGGGTGCTTACGCCCAAAAGAAATTAAAATTAATCGACACCACCAAACATTTAGTCATTCAATCGGCACATCCTTCACCACTTTCGGCACGAAATGGTTTTTTTGGAAGCAAACCTTTTTCGGCAATTAATACAGCTTTAAAGTCATTCGGACAGCCAGTAATTAATTGGCAACTTCCCGATCTTTAGTCGAGTTCGATCTCTTCATAGATCCATTCAACCGATCTAGCTAGATCCGATCGATTTCATTGACATTCGGGCTTACTGCCGATCGCTTAATTAGTTTACTACTAATACAATACTCAAAATACCCGATCGAGTAACACACTCAGCAGTAAAGTAATATATTTAGTCTACTACGCACCATGACCATTACGATTGGGGAAAAGCATCGATCTTCATACTGTGCAGTTATTTTTTAACAACGCTCACAAAGTTTTACAAGTTAGTACTGTCAAACTTCTACACTAGCTACTACACTAGAGATAATGCGTTAGGAATAGAGCATATCGAGACAATTTACGGCAACTTACAGGGATTAAAATCCAATCAGATCAAACAACTGCGGAAGCTATATAATGAAAGACTTCCAGGCGATCGACTGACTACGCCAGAATTCGCTCAGAAGCTAGCGGCGATTAGTGCGGAAATTCGCGACCCAGTTAGTGTGTATATCAATCGGCGCGGTCAAGTTATCCGCTTGGGTGTAGGTACTCCCGGTCAAACTCAAATTCCACCATTAGAATTACCCCGCTATGGTGCGGAGCGGTTGAGTGGGATTCGGTGTATTTCGACTCAGCTTAAATCGGACATTCCCAGTGAGAGTGCGCTGACTGCGATGGCGATTCAGCGTTTGGATGCGCTGGTCATTTTGAATATTACTGGTAGCGGCTTTCAAAAGCGCGGTGGGGGTGCGACGGGATATATTCAGGATACCTATCTCGCGCACTTAGTACCGCATCCAGAGATTAATTGGACGATCTCGCCGCCTTTAAGCCTCGATGACGTTAGTGAGCAAGATTTTCTCGATTTGGTCGATGGGATCGAAAGTGAATACGCGCGGGATGTTGCCAATCAAAATGTCGCTGATGAAACCGATCGAGTATTATTAGTGGGTATTAAAACTGACTATGTGACTACTCAGCGATTTAATGATGGATTGGAAGAGATCGTTAAATTAGTCCAAACTGCTGGCGGGGAAGTCCTCCAAACCGTCCAACAAAAACGATCGAAACCCCATCCCCAAACTGTCGTCGGGGAAGGCAAGATCCAAGAAATTGCCCTCGCCGCTCAAAAAATTGGGGCAAATCTGATCGTCTTCGATTGCAATTTGTCCCCCAGCCAGGGGCGAAATTTAGAAACCCAAATCGGGATTCGGGTAGTCGATAGAACTGAAGTAATTTTAGACATCTTTGCCCAACGCGCTCAATCTGGAGCGGGTAAATTGCAAGTCGAACTCGCCCAACTAGAATACATGATGCCGCGTCTGACCGGGCGGGGTCAAGCCATGTCTCGGCAAGGTGGTGGGATTGGCACTAGAGGCCCTGGGGAGACCAAATTAGAGACCGAACGCCGGACGATTCAAAAGCGGATTTCGCGGCTCCAGCAGGACGTGAACCAGCTTCAAGCGCATCGTTCGCGGCTGCGGCTCCAACGTCAGCATCATGATGTCCCATCTGTTGCTTTAGTCGGATATACCAATGCGGGCAAATCTACCCTGCTCAATACCCTGACTAATTCTGAAGTTTACATCGCCGACCAGTTATTTGCCACCCTCGACCCGACGACGCGGCGGTTTCAGGTACCAGCCAGTAATGATGGAGACTTGCGGCAAATATTACTCACCGATACGGTGGGTTTTATCCATGAGTTACCACCACCGTTGATGGATGCTTTCCGTGCCACTTTAGAGGAAGTTACCGAAGCAGATGCGCTAATTCACCTCATCGATCTTTCCCATCCAGCTTGGCATAGTCATATTCGCTCGGTGATGGGGATATTAAGTGAGATGCCGATCGCACCGGGGCCATCATTAATCGTGTTTAATAAGATCGATCGGGTCGATAGCGAACGATTGGCTCAAGCTGAGGAAGAATTTCCTAATGCGGTGTTTATCTCTGCCTCCGAACGACTGAGTTTAGATACTCTTCGCCAGCGAGTCGGACAGCTAATTGCTTATACGGTACCAGCATAACTTAGCTGTTTCAAAATAGCTTACAGCCAGAACGATCTCGGCTAAATCAACCTTACACATTGAATCATGACTTTTTAGTTACCTTTTAACCTAGATCCTAATCGGGATCCGGGTTAAGCTATGGGCATCTGTACTTAACAGGAACTTAATTAATCTAGTTTCCCGGAGAGTCTACAGGGTGGTTTAATCGATCGTGCGGGAGTCGGTAAGCGTCAAGTTTTTACGATCGACTCCTTTGCCTTTTCCCTAAAACCCATCTCGGTCTTTTTATAATAGCTACAGTTTTTAACTTAACTTGCACCCTTAAATCCTCCCAACATTCTCATGCTGGGACTTATTGCATTCTTACAAGATCTTTGTTACAATTCTTAATAATAGATAACAAGCAACTTTAAAATTCAGCATTAACAGCCGGATCGGAGATTAATAGCGAGATCGCACTAGTTTTTGTCAGAGTCTAAGGAACGAGTTTTCTCCTCCCAACACAGCTATTTTACCAACAGGTCGGTCGATCGGTTGGTTTTTTCATCACGAAAATTTCGCCATCTACTCCCACTAAGCCTAAGGTGATTCCCACGGACAGAAGTATAGCTATTCGTGGGAATCATCTAAAATCTAAAACCTAAAACCTAAAGCCTAAACACCGAATAACTTCTTCGCTGCGCGTTCGCTTCTGGCTTCGGCTGATTCCATTACTTCCGACATTTTTTCTAACATCTCGCCAGCATGGTTTTCAAGAACTCTGGTAGAGAGGGAAATTTTACCATTACCTTCATCTAAATCGATAATCATCGCCTTAATTTCTTGTCCGATCGTAAAGACTTTTTCACAGTCTTCAACCCGACTTTCACTAATTTGTTTGATATAAATTAGACCAGTATTCCCATCAAAATCGACAAAGGCACCAAATTGTTTTAGTCCGACGATCGTACCAGTTACTAAT
>NZ_JANYJC010000323.1 GCF_025361915.1 Chamaesiphon sp. GL140_3_metabinner_50 | reverse complement strand
GTAGCTCTTCTGATAATTGTAGATCGATCGAAGCCGGACGCGCACCCGCATTAGATGCCCATTGTTTGAGGGCTTCAATTTGAGGTTTGGCGATCGCGGCTAATGGTACGGTTTCTTCTAAGGCACGGATGATATGTTCGGTGTTAAAGTCCGATCGATTGCCCGTGGTTCCGCTACTAAAAGCCTGTTGCATTCCTTCGACGATCGCTTGCTCGATTTCGGCACCGCTATAATCTAGCGAATGTCTGGCGAGTAATGCTAAATCGAATTCTCGCAACCGACTGGGTCGGAGTTTTTGTAAGTGTACCCGAAAGATTTCTTGACGTTCAGATTCATTGGGCAGGTTCAAGAAAAAGATTTCATCGAATCGCCCTTTACGTAATAATTCCGCAGGCAAAATCTGAATATTATTCGCCGTCGCCACCACAAATACCGGACTAGTTTTTTCCTGCATCCAAGTAATCAAACTGCCAAATACCCGCCGACTCGTCCCCGAATCGCCATCGAAACCACTGCTGATATTTCCAAACGCTTTATCGATTTCATCCATCCACAAGACGCAGGGAGCCACCGCTTCGACGATCTTTATCATCTGGCGCACCTTACTCTCACTCTCTCCCACTAACCCGCCAAATAACCGCCCCGCATCCAACCGCAACAGCGGTAACCGCCACTCATGCGCGATCGTTTTTGCCGAAAGCGATTTACCAGTCCCCTGAATTCCCGCCAGTAGCACCCCTTTAGGATTAGGAATGCCATAACGCCTAGCCTCTTCGGTAAAGCTATCCTGACGCATCCGCACCCACTGTTTGAGGTTATCTAGTCCGCCGACACTCTTGAGAGATTCGTGGGTGGTGTAGAATTCCAGAATTCCCGTCTGACGGATGGCTTGCTGCTTGGCAGCGAGTACTCTGTCGATATCTTGCTCGCTGACTTGTTGGTTGGCGGCGAGGGAAATGGCGAGTACGCGTTGAATCCGCGCTCGACTCAACCCTTGACAGGCTTTAACGAGTTGCTCTCTACCGAGGGAGGAGAGTTTGAGTTTATCGGGTACGACTAATTGAGAGATCAGATAATCGATTTCATTCGCGTCAGGAAGGGGAAAATCGATGGTAGTTGTTTCTTCGATAAATTCTGGCGGTACGTCGAGGGAATAACTGGTGATAATTAATGTCTTACGACTGCGTTTGAGTTCGCGGGTGAGATTTTTGATCTCGCGCACGATGGGCACATTTGGCGGTTGCAGGGGCGATTTCAAGATCGGGTGAATGTCTTGCAAGACAAAGATCGCGGGTTTATCCGCAGGTGCTTTGGCAATTCTGCCTAATGCGGCAATGGGCGAACCTTTATCGGCTCCAGTATCATTCCAACCCCTGACGATATCCCAAAAGCGGAGTTCTCTAGCTGGTTGAGATTTATCTGCTACTTGTAGTAGTACGGTTTCGATCGGTTCTTCTTCGGCACCGACAATATAAATCAGCGGATACCGCGCCCGCAGCATTAAGTCTAACTGTTCGACGATTTCTTGGTGGCTGCGAGGTAAGGACATTATGGATTTTGGGTTGTTTCTATTATTTTAGATCGGAGGGTGAAACGATATCGATCGCTTCTAGAATTTAGTCTTTAGTTGAAGCCCTCAAATGAATTTGGGGCTAAGAGCGTAAGTTCGTTGAAACGAACTAAGATCTCTCCGTCGTTATCTTCAGATAACTTCAGCTATGAGCGCGAAATTCCATTTCAGCGCGGATGTCGCATCTCACCAATAACCTCTAGAATTTAGCGGAGATCTAAGCCCTCAAATGAATTTGGGGCTAAGAGCGTAAGGTAAGGATTCAGGTCTAGGAAAGAGGAATGAGAGAGGGCATTGCTAATTCACAAGAATGAGCAGAGATCGCCTCACGGAAAAATGACATCGCCGACCGAACTTGAAAACGACAAGTCTGAATTACAGACAACAAATCGGCAGTTTGCTCAAATCGTTTCATCGAACGAGAGCCACCACAAACTTTCCGTTTGGTTACGGCCAGACGAAGAGAGCGTTCAGCTAAATTATTGTCAGGTGGAACGTTCGGGTCGTCTAGAAAGTACCACCATTGCTCTGCCTTGTCACGTAATGATTTGAGTAACAAACCAGCAGCATAACCAGCTTGACTTAACCAAGTTTGAATTGCTCCATTGAGTCTGAGTTTGAAATCAATCGCCCACTGGTAGTAGGTTGGTAAATCTCTTCCCTCACGCCAGAGTCGATGCTGTATAAAAGCTTCATTGATTAAGTCAATAAAGACGGTGGCGATAGCGGCATTATTATTTTTACCAGGGAGTCCCAACACTTTCTTGAAATGTCGCAGCAAATGAGCCAAACACTTTTGTTGTGCTGGACTTAATAGTAAGTCGAAACTTCTAACCAAACGAACAAGAAGGCACAAGAAATTTATAAGATTGCTTGTAAATTGGTAGAAGGCAGAGAACTAGTTGATGAAATCAAGAATCAATCTTCCAGATTAATTTTAGCAACTAATATATTAAGCGAAACTGAATTAGCTTCAGCAGAGATATTAGTTGCATATAAGAAGCAACAGTCTTGTGAAAGAGGATTTAGATTTCTCAAGGATCCATTGTTTCTACTCTTTTGGGATTTTTGACGAATAAGCTATCTGCAAAAAACAATGGATCCTTGAGAAATCTAAATCCTCTTTCACAAGACTGTTGCTTCTTATATGCAACTAATATCTCTGCTGAAGCTAATTCAG
>NZ_JANYJC010000321.1 GCF_025361915.1 Chamaesiphon sp. GL140_3_metabinner_50 | reverse complement strand
AATCACCGCCTGATAAATCGCCCCAGTCGTCACGCTATTGAGCCGCGACATCGAGGTATCGGTAAATCGCTCGTAATGTCCTAAGTCTAAATCTGTCTCTGCGCCATCTTTAGTGACGAATACTTCGCCATGCTGATAGGGACTCATCGTGCCCGGATCGACATTTATATAAGGATCGAGCTTTAAAATCGAGACTGAATAGTTGCGCGATTTGAGCAATCGCCCCAAACTCGCCGCGACAATCCCCTTGCCAATACTCGAAACTACGCCACCAGTGACGAATACAAACTTAGTCATTGTTTTTGGTTTTCTCTTTTACCCGATTACTTGCGTAGACGGCAAGCCGTTCGACTAGATCATTGTAAACCACTGGCTGCCAATTGCTTCGTGCTACGTCGATCGGAGATGGGAGTTGGGAGATGGGAGATGGGAGTAAGAAGACAGATCCCCGACTTCTTAAAGAAGTCGGGGATCTAGCGTAATTCTGAGTAAATCATCTCTAAATTCGGCAACGCTAGAACAGGCTCGATCGAGTAGATTTGGCACAATTAAGCTAAAATGCTGAATTGTGCATAGGGGCGATCGAAAAGTAACTATATTGTAATTGAATTTTTCCTGTGGACAAATTCGAGCGAGCTGCTGAGGATGAGGTGATGTTGAGGACATGAATTAATTGCTGCTGAAGCTTAGACATTACCTCAATAAAAGCGGCTCTTTCCCCTCGATCGTGCCGATCTTCGAGATGGGTAGATCGACATCGATTCATAGAGAAAACTCAATTAATCGTAAAAATAAAAATTTGTCAAGTACGTATTACCATCTTTCAGATTGAGTGGTTAGGAAGTAAGGTAATTTTAAAAACTAAGCCATTTTGCTTAGTTATGAGCGTAACGAGCGGAGATGCTCGACTAAATAATAGTTCATCCCTAGCAATATTCCGACTCATCTCAATTCATTTGAGAGTTGAATCACTGCAAGCATCGATCTTGCAAATTTATTTTTTTTTAAAATCAAGAACCCCGATCGTGAAAAACACATCTCTGTCATTGCTTTCCCGCAACCGTTCGATCTTTGCGTCCTTATTAATGGCTGCTGTGGCAACCGTCAGCCAAACCGACAAAGCGGCGGCTTTCGATCTGAAATTCAATGCTACGACTGCTGTGGCTACTGATGCAGATTACATCGCTGCCGATCCTTTTGGCTTTGGCTTTGGTGCTGGCTATAGCCGCTCTGCAATTCGTTACACTAACGTTGCGCCCGGTGTTGCTGGTGCATTAGGTAACGGACTCGATGCCGTATTTACCGCCACAGCCAAGGGAACTAATTATTCTTTTGTAGAGCACATTCCCAATTTCCGCTCGGCTACTACTACTGCCCCTACTACTACTGCGGCAGCCTACCAGGATGCAGCATTCCTATATCAAATTGCTGGTACGAGTACTGCTGGTGCGACTGGACTTGGCAAGGGCGGACTAGACTACAAGATCGAGCTGTTTGAACGTGGCACTAACACCCGCTATACCGCAGATGCGTTGCGCTTGCTAGTCTACGACGTAGATGGAGAAGGTGCTGGCACGACTAACCTAAGACAAGATGAAGCGGTACGAATTGCCAAAGGTGCTGGTTTAGTCGGTTATCAAGTTGGTAGCTCCGCTCAAGCATTAATTCCGACCCAAGATGCCACCAGCTATCTTTTCTCTGGACGAGGTATCAACGTAGCCGAAACCGATAAAAGTGGGGCTGCCATCTTTTATTTCGCGAATGTGAACCAAGTCAATTTCCAATTTGAGGCAGATACTCTAGCCCCATCATCAGCCGATCCTAATCCCGTATTTAGTGGCATTGACGGCGATTTAAGCTTATATGGTACGGGCGCGTTAACTGGTTTCGCAACTCGTGTCGATACCAGTGCTACAGCCACGGCAGTTCCGGAACCCTTTACTATTATCGGTACCCTTGTGGGTGGTACAGCCGCCTTGCGGATGAGAAAGAAACTCAAAGCCGATAAAGCCTAAATCGGGTAACTAACTACCCCTCTAATTCTGGTAATTCTGTCTGAAGCTGGATATCCCCATGATTATTGAGTCCGATCGTCCTCAATAGTGATGGGGATTTAATTTAGGCACGGAGATATTAATCAGATTTTTTTAGATCTAAGCCATTCCCGCACGACTCGATCGACTGGAATTGATTTATTATCTACTTGGTAATTCATCTGTTGAATATCTTGAGTCGAAATTGCGCCAGCTAATCGATCGATAACCGTTCTAAGTTCGGGATGTTTTGTAAGAATTGCCTGATTAAATACGGGTACGGCTTGATAGGGTGGGAAGTACTTTTTATCGTCTGCTAGAATAACTAAATCTAGGATCGGAATTAAACCATCGGTAGAATTGGCAGCAATTAAATCGACTTGATTTTGTTTAATGGCTGGGTACATGAGGCTAAATTCCATCTGTTGAATTTTAGCAAACTTCAGACCGTAAATTTTTGATACTGCGGGATAACCATCTTTACGTTCGAGAAATTCGTAGCCAAATCCACCGCGCATTTGGGGCGTGTATTTAGCGGCTTCCGATAGGGTTTTAATTTGCAATCTTTGGGCATCGGCTTTTCTGATAATAAAGGCAAAGGTGTTGTCAAACCCCAATGGTTGCATGACTGCTAGTTGAAACTGGCTGGTATATGCTTTAGTAATATTATCGAGAACCACTTGCGGATCTTTGATGGGTTCTTGTTTTAATACTGCGGTGAGAGCGGTTCCGGTATATTCGACATAGCCTGCAATTTTGCCAGTTTTTACAGCTTCGTGACAGATAAATGTCCCACCGAGATTTAACTGGCGAGTGACTTTTAATTTAGTATGATTTTCTATCTGTTGGGCTAATAGTTCGCCGAGAATAATTTGCTCGGTAAAATTCTTCGATCCGATCGCGATCGTCTCTGGCGATCGCACATAATTACTACCGAGCGCAATCGCCGTTAATAAGGCAAATACACCGCCGATAATCGCATATTTACGATCGAACTTATCCAGTCGAATTGGTTGCTGTCTGAGCCGAGTTTCTACCCAGCCCAGACTTAAATCTAGCCCCAGGGCGATCGCGGCTGCGGGGATAGCTCCGGTTAAAATCAACCGATTATCTAACGTCGCCAATCCCCTGAAAATAAATACCCCCAATCCACCACCACCAATCGCTGCGGCAATTGTCGCCACGCCCACAGAAATCGCAGCGGCGACTCTAATTCCTGCTAAAATTACGCTAGAAGCTAGGGGAATTTCGACTTGGGTTAATAGTTGCCAATCGGTCATTCCCATCCCCGTTCCGGCTTCCTTAATTGCCGGATCGATGCTGGTAATGCCAATATAAGTATTCCGAATTATTGGAAGTAAGGCGTAAAGAATCAGTGCGACAATTGCCGGATTTTGACCGATACCACCGAGGAAGGGGACAGAAATTAAAAAGCCAAATATTGCCAGACTGGGGATAGTTTGCAAGCCATTCGCAATACTCAGAATTGGGGTAGCTAGTTTGGGATTGCGAGTAATGACAATTCCTAACGGAATACCGATCGCGATCGCGATTACCATCGCCACTGCAACTAAAAATAAATGTTCGCCACTACGCAATAAAATTTCCGAACTATCTATATTTGAAAACAAAATTATCTTCCTTTAAAATTATCACTCTATCGCCTACCTCCTCCTCCCGATCTCCCATCTCCCATCTCCCATCCCCCATCTCACCCCAAGCAAGCAATAAAAGCTCGTGCCTCTGGATGCTGAGATTCGAGTAATTCTGCCTTTGTTCCTAATACTACTAATTCACCTTCATACATCAACCCAATCCGCGTACCCAAATAAAAAGCTTCTTGAATATCGTGAGTGACAAACACGACTGTTTTACCTAACTGAGTTTGTAAAGATCGAAGCTGGCATTGTAATTCCAACCGCGTAATCGGATCGAGTGCGCCGAAAGGTTCATCCATTAATAAAATTGGCGGATCGGCAGCTAAAGCTCTTGCCACGCCTACCCGCTGACGTTGCCCACCAGAAAGCTGATGAGGATATCGATGTGCGAATATTTCGGGTGCTAATCCTACCAAGTTTAACATTTCATAAACTCGTGCTTCAATTCGATGTTTTTGCCATTTTTCTAAAGCTGGAACGATGCCGATATTTTCACTAACATTAAAGTGAGGGAATAAACCAATATCTTGAATTGCATAACCAACTCGCCGCCGCAATTTAATCTCATCCCAATCATGCGTCGATCGATCGTCTACCAATACTGTACCCGTCGTCGGCATTAATAATCGATCGATTAATTTAAGCGTCGTAGTTTTGCCACTCCCACTCCGCCCCAACAGCACGATCGTTTCCCCTCGATAAATAGTAAGATTTAAGTGAGATAGTATCTGTCGATCGTTAATCTCAAAGCCTACATCTCTAAATTCAACAGCAATTTCTGACGATTGGGGCATAAGGTGGGAGTAAGGAGTAAGAAGTAAGAAGTAAGAAGTAAGAAGTAAGAAGTAAGAAGTAAGAAGTACGGAGTCCTTGCTTCGTTTGGGCACCGCCCTCAAATGAATTTGCGGATGCGCGCTCGTCGGGTTTCCCGACGGTTTAGCGCACCAAGCGGGGGCTAATAGCAAAAGTTCGTTGAAACGAACTAATCAATTTAGCAGTTCTCTTCAGAGAACTTGAGCTATTAGCCCGTTGGCGTAGCCTTTCGGAACGAAACACTTTAGTTCAGGGCGGTGCTGGAGCGGAGCAAATCAACTGTCCTTATCCCGAACTCCCATCTCCCATCTCCCATCCCCCAACTCCCATCCCCATAAAGCTAGAATACAGAGGCATAGAATATCCCTAGCTCGATCGTATGCTTGCACCTACTTCCACTCCCACCCGCACCCATCGCCCTTTATTACTCGCGCCAGCGGGGAATTGGGAATGTGCCAAAGCAGCCGTCGAGAATGGCGCGGATGCCATCTATTTTGGGTTGGAGCGGTTCAATGCCAGAATGCGGGCTGAGAACTTCACAGAGGCAGATTTGCCCGAACTGATGTCATGGTTGCATCAGCGGGGAGTTAAGGGATACGTGACGCTGAATACTTTGGTATTTACGCAAGAATTACCAGCCGCCGAGCAGTATCTCCGCAGTATGATTTTAGCTGGTGTTGATGCGGCGATCGTGCAAGATGTCGGTATTTGTAAATTAATTAGACATTTATCGCCAGATTTCCCAATTCATGCTTCGACGCAGATGACGGTAACGAGTGCGGCGGGGGTCGAATTTGCCCACGAATTAGGCTGCAATTTAGTTGTATTAGCACGAGAATGTTCGCTTAAAGAAATCGATAAAATTCACGAACGACTGGAAGACGATCGAATTTCCATGCCGCTCGAAGTCTTCGTGCATGGCGCATTATGTGTCGCTTATTCGGGGCAATGTTTGACAAGTGAATCTTTAGGCGGTCGATCGGCAAATCGGGGCGAATGCGCCCAAGCTTGCCGGATGCCGTACGATCTGATTGTGGATGATGAGCTATATCATTTGGGCGATAAGAAATATCTCCTCAGTCCTCAAGATTTGGCTGGCTTAAATGTCCTACCAGATATTATTAAAAGTGGCGTAAGTTGTCTGAAAATTGAAGGACGACTCAAAACGCCTGAATATGTAGCCAGCGTGACGCGAGTATATCGATCGGCGATCGATAAAATAGTGGCAGATTTAGAGCCACAATTCGATGCGAAACCAGACACGTATAACCTCGAAATGGCATTTTCGCGGGGGCTATATACAGGCTGGTTTGAAGGTATCGACAATCAAGCTTTAGTACATGCCAGATTCGGAAAAAAACGGGGCGTATATTTAGGCGAAGTCATTCGAGTTTATCCCGATCGCGAGGCAATTACCATTAATCCGATCGCGCCAATTAAACCGGGCGATGGCATTGTTTTCGATTGCGGGCATCCTGAAGATCGCGAAGAAGGCGGACGCGTTTATGAGGTATTTACGAATGGAGACGAAAGCACAGAAATCATGCTGGCGTTCGGACGCGGTAATGTTAATTTTCGCCAAGTCTATATCGGCGATAAAGTTTGGAAAACCAGCGATCCAGAATTAGACAAACAAATTCGACAAACTTATGCAGGCGAAGTTCCTCAATTTCAACGTCCGATCGATCTCGAAATACATGGAGAAATCAACCAACCATTAACCGCGATCGCCCGCGATGAAATCGGACATACAATTAGAGTAGAGTCCGAAATTTTATTAGCCACCGCCCAAAACCAACCCCTCACTACCGAGAAATTAAGTTCCCAATTAGGACGACTGGGAAATACACCGTACAAACTCGGAAATCTGACCAATAATTTAGTTGGCGATCTGATGTTACCCGTCAGCTCACTCAACCACTTACGCCGCGAATTAGTTACTAAACTTACCGAAATTCGCGCTCGATCCAAACCCTGGCAACTCACACCCGATCGTCAATTAACAGACATCCTCCCCGTAATTAGTAACGCCACCTTAAACCCGCCTCAACTGCACATATTAGTCCGCAAACTAGATCAAATTCCCGCCGCGATCGCATCCGGAATATCCCTAATTTATTGCGAACTAGAAGACCCCCGTAAATACAGCGAAGCCGTCGCCCTGGTCCGCGCCGCCAAACAGCAGCAAACCAACCCGATCCAAATATTTGTCGCCCCACCACGCATTACTAAATCCGGCGAAAATTGGATTTTAGAACAGGTGCGATCGAGCGATGCCGATGGTTACTTAATCCGCAACTACGACCACCTAGAAGTTTTTAAAAACGAACGCTGCGTTGGCGATTTTGCCCTCAACGTCGCCAATCCCCTCACCGCCGACTATTTTTACCAAAACTATAACTTCGATCGTCTCACAGCCTCCTACGACCTGAACATCGACCAATTAACCGCCCTGATCCGCAACTGTCCCCGCGATTGGTTTGAAGTCACCATCCACCAACACATGCCCATGTTCCACATGGAACACTGCGTCTTTTGTGCCTTCTTATCCACAGGTACCGATTATACCAATTGCGGTCGCCCCTGCGAATCACATCAAGTCAAATTGAAAGATCGAGTCGGCACCGAACATATCCTTCACGCCGATGCGGGTTGTCGCAATACCGTCTACAACGGTGTCGCCCAAACTGGCGCGGAATATATCCACCGTTTAATCGAATTAGGTGTCTATAATTTCCGGTTAGAATTTGTCAATGAAACCCCCGCAGAAGTCAGCCAAACGATCGCCTATTATCAACAATTATTAGGCGGTCAAATTAGCGGTGCCGAATTATGGAAAGGTCTAAAATTAAGCAACCAATTAGGCGTAACGCGCGGCTCATTAGGAGTGCAAGATCGGGAATAATTACTAGCAATATCCGTGTCAGAGTTCAGAGCAGATATAATGGTAATTATCCAGGTGAAGTAAGGGAAATGCCCGATGACAATCGCCACAACAAAGCGCATCGCGATCGAAGAATATCTTACATATAATGATGGCACGGATACTCGCTACGAGCTGGTGGATGGGGAGCTAGTTCGCATGTCATTAGGAACAGGCGAACATGGCGATATTAGTGAATTCCTCAACGATCGATTTAAGGCTGAAATTAGGCGATTGGGGCTGGCTTGGGTTGCTAAAGACATGAAAATTGCAATTCAATCGCCTAGAGGCACCCGCTGGGAGACGGCTAGAATACCAGATGTAGTGGTGCTACCCTTAGCACAATGGAATGGCTTAAAAAAACGCGAATCTTTGATTCCATTAAATGAACCGCCGCCGTTATTGGTAGTAGAAGTAGTAAGTCCTTCGACGGTAACGGTAGACTATCGCGCAAAACATAGCGAATATGCAGTCTTAGATATTCCTGAATATTGGATTGTCGATCCGATCGATCTTAAAGTAACTGTTTGCATACTCAAAGATGGAGCCTATAATAATGTCATATTTATCGGCGATCTTACGATTGTTTCGCCGACGTTTCCAGAGTTAGAATTGACAGCAATTGAAGTGCTAAATGCCGGAACATAAATTCCATCCAGTCAGGAATCATGACAGAGAGCAAATCGGAACATAGTCAAGATTATATCGATTCTCCACCGGAATTTATCACTGATGCCGCAGATGTAGATATTCTCACCGAACTCATGCAACGCGAACCGATTTTCCACCACCCAGAATTCGGTAGAACGCGCCAAGAATTAGAGAACATGACAGATGCCGCATTTTGGGAAATTGGAGCCTCCGGTCGCCGCTATAGTCGGGATTATACATTAACAGAAGTAGCGAAACGCTATCAAGATTCAGCATACTGTGGCATCCACTCTGCACCCGAAAATACTTGGCAAACAAAAGACTTTTATTGCTGCAAAATCGCCACCGATAATTATCTGCTTACCTATACTCTCATTCAATCAGATCGCGTGACTCGACGCACGACTCTATGGCGACGAGCTAACACTGGCTGGAAAATATTATATCATCAAGGCACGATCTTCCAGGATGAATAATGTATGATAAAAAGTGCAAATGTTGATTTCTACTACTCGATCGGTAGTCGTTATTCATATCTGGCATCTACACAAATTGATGCCCTCAAAACAGCAACTGGCTGTCACGTCGAATGGCATCCAATTAACAGCGCAAGGCTAATTTCTCAGCGCGAACACAATCCATTTGCAAGCAAACCTTCGGGACAATATGAATGGAATTATCGCGAACTCGATGCCCAGCGGTGGGCTAAATTATACGGAGTCCCGTATCTAGAACCTCGCGGTAGAGTGCAATTTGATTCCGAATTACTCGCACGATCGTGTGTGGTAGCAAAGCAGTTTGGCAAAGTAGCAGAATACAGCCACTTATTATTTGCCGCAATGTTTCAAAATTCACTAACCCAAATTGACGAGCGCGAATGTATCGATCGTGCCGAGATTTGTGGTATTTCTACTAAAGATTTCCAGATCGCTCTCAAAGCACAAGAAACCACGAATCAGCTCGATGAAGCGATCGATCGTGCTATTAATGCGGGAGTGTTCGGCGTACCAACATTTATCGTAAATGGCGAACTTTTTTGGGGTAACGATCGACTAATTCTGTTACGTAACTACTTATATAACGACTTTAACTCAAGTTCCTGCTTTTCTCCGCTGCTGAATTTCTAAAAGCTCTTGTTTGAATTCTTCCCTAACCGTCAAACCTTCATCTGGATCGGGGATGATATCTTCTAGTGCCTCCGCAACAGTTTCCCGAATTAGGGTTTTGAGTTCATCAGTCGTGAGGTCTTGGACTTGCATAGCGATCGATTTAGATAACGACTCTAACTCAAGTTTAGCCTAAATATCGTTAGTGACGATCGCGATCGAGTCTTCAAGCTAAAAGAGTTTGCTAAACTAAGAGAACATTTAACTATAATTCGTTCCAGCTATGAGCATCACGCTAAATTCCGAGCAAGAAACAATGGTTGCCAATTTAATTGCCACAGGTAGCTTCCAAACGGCTGACGAAGTACTGCAAGTGGCATTAAAGCTGTTGGAGAAAGAACGGCAATTAGATCGGGCTTGGATCGCTCAGACTCGCGCTCTGGTAACAGAGGGAATTGAATCGCTCGAACGGGGTGAAGGTGTTGATGGCGAAACGGTAGTGAATGACTTATTGGCAAAATTGCGACAGGCTAAAGAGGTTCAAGGGTGAGCGAGTACATTATTTCACAACCTGCGATTCACGATTTGGAGTCGATTTCATCATATTTTGCAGATTTAAATATTGAAGCGGGAGAAAAGTTTTTACAGGGATTTAACAAACGCTGTCAACAACTTGCAAGCTTTCCTAATATTGGTCGTAGCTACGATGATTTACAAGTCGGGCTGAGAGGATTACCGTTGGAAGGGTACGTTATTTTGTATCGTGTGACCGAAGATCGAATTGAGATTGTTCGTGTTGTCAGCGGCAGACAGGATTTACGATCGTTATTCGATAAATTGAATTAATCGATAGAATCTATGAGGCTTAATTCAAAACGGCTCACAAGGAGACAGGTTCAAGAGCTAATAGCTTTAGAGGGAAAGTTACACCAAGAATTTACAAATATTCTTGAGGAAACTTACATGACTGGCTATAAAAATCAACCTCAAGTCTATGAGCTATCAGATGACCGATTTTTATTTGTTTTCGATCCTAAAGAAATGTCGATCGGTGGTAGAGGTGATATTTATACCAGAGCATATTTTTCACTATCAATTCGACGAACACAGAAAGTTAGAGAAGACCATGCTAACGGTCGTATTCATACCACTGACCATTGGATCTATTATTCAAAATATAAAGAACAGCTTGTTAACAAAATTGACGAATTAATTGATGAACTAGGAAATTGTTTGGATGTTTCGCGCGATCTGCTAAATTTTTCATATAGAAGTCTGGATATTTTGTCTAGTAAGTCTGAAGATTATGGACTTGAAAAGGTTCAGGCTGAACTCTACGATAATTTAGTTGCATATGTAGGAGAAGTTATCCGACGAAGATTAAAAGGTCATTGGATTGTTAGAGAAAGCTACCAGGGTCATCAGTATCCACTCATCGATATAAAAGATGGTGTAAGTCCTATCCTTGTGGTATGGCAATGCTTAAATGAGATCGAACAAATAAATTTACGAAAAGCATGTACTAGGGAAATACGACGAGCTTCATTAAGTTATCGGTAAATTCAAAATTATGCGGTCGATTCCCAATTAACGATCCGAACGACTGAATTATCCATCTTACCAATGTTATTTCATACAGCTTAACTCTCTTCGTCTAAAGTTGATAAAATACCTTCTAAATCTCTTGCCCCATGTAAAACTCGCAAAATCTCAACTCGATCGTCTTGCACGCGATAAAATACTAAATAATCTTTAAAGTTTTTAATGCGCCATTGACGCACTTCTCCC
>NZ_JANYJC010000212.1 GCF_025361915.1 Chamaesiphon sp. GL140_3_metabinner_50 | reverse complement strand
GTACCTGAATTTATAGAGTCGATCTAAGTTAAAAGGTTATTCAATCGATAAATATATATCATTAAAGATCGTGAATACAACTAGCTATATCGGGACAGAGTTATTAATTGACAACATCGCAGGTGTAGCATCGCCCAGCATCGTGGCATATTTTAATAGCTTAAATAGTGGTGACTTTGCCGCTACAGCAGCATTATTTACCGATAACGCTTGTCTCAATCCGCCCTTCGATCTGCCGCTTTCCGGTCGAGATGCGATCGCGACATATCTAGAGCGGGAAGCGCGAGGCATGATATTTTGTCCCGAATCTGGCGCGATGTTAATTAAAGATAACGATATTATTCAATATCACATCCAAGGAAAAGTAAAAACTAACTACTTTACCATAAATGTCAGTTGGCTGATGCAATTAACGCCAGCAGATCGCATCTGCTTAGTAGAAGTAAAGCTTTTGGCTCCATTAGCTGAATTATTGAAAATCAAAAGATAGCAAATTAGGGGATAGGGAATCTTTAATCCAAAATTCCAAATTCCAAATTCCTAAACTCCCCGATCGCGTTCCATATCGTATAAAATTTTCTCCCAGTACCATTGCTCCGTGCGATCGGGATTATTGCGTCGAGCGATTTCTAGCAACCGTTCGATCCGCTCCATATCGTGCCCAGCAATTACGATCGTGCGTCGTCGAGTTTCAGGATCGATGACGCTTTTGCGTTGCCAATCTGCAAAAATTTCATCAGCGCGAGATTTATTCGAGAATTTTTCCAGCGCGCAATACAGCAATACAATCCCAGCGATAACCAACAGAACTGTTAACCCGATACTCATATAGCGATCGTCAATAGCTTACGCCTACTCTATTCACCCTGAGTTGGGGTAAATCCGGATGAAAATTTTGGGAAAGATGGGAGTAAGGGCTTGTAAAGAGACAACTTCATGTTTTAAAGCAGTGGTTTAAAATAGAAATACGGCTTTAGATGAAAGCTAAAGCCGTATTTCAAACACAAAATACTTTCTAATAAGTAGAATAACACATGTCTGAAGAACGTTTCGATCGGCTTGAAAGTCAACTAACACAGGTTATTCAGGCTATTGGTACCATGCAGCAGAACATGGTTACCATGCAGGAGAACATAACTGCCATGCGGGGGGACATAACTACCATGCGGGGGGACATAACTACCATGCAGGGGGACATAACTGCCATGCAGGATAACATGGCTACCAAGCAAGATTTAGCTGTCGTTCGGCAAGACATAACTGCCGTCCAAAACAATGTCAATGCTGTTCGTGAAGATGTCATCAGCATCCGCCAGCGGATCGATAGTGTCGAAGGTGCCGTTTCGATCGTCATTCGCAATACATTTACAGCGCACCAAGGCTTTGTAGACGATCTAAACTTCGATTTAACCAATAACGAGCGCAAAATTCGCCGTTTAGGTCGCCGTGTCGCTCGGTTAGAACGCCAAGATCTCGATGATTAAATGTTTCAAAGATCGATCGGGGGAGGCGGAATGATGTGGGTGAAATCTGGACGTTGTAAACCGCCGCGCCACATAATTACACCATCTTCGCCTGTATCTTGATAGTATTTTTTGCGTCGTCCGACGCTTTGAAAGCCATATCTTTTATAGAGATCGATCGCTCCCTGATTGGAGACGCGGGCTTCTAATGTCGCTCGTGCCATGCCGATCGATCGCGCTTTGTCGAGTAAGGCGCATAATAATAATTGTCCGAAACCTTGGCGTTGATACTGGGGATGAACGCCCAGTAATGTGATGTGAGCCTCGTCTAAAATCGCCCAGAAGCAACCGAAGCCGATAATTCCGTTAGTAGCTGGAGCGATCGATTTATCGACCGATACGCCCAGAAAATGGCTGTTCTCGTTGGTTAATTCGCGACGATAACTATCGATCGACCACAACCCCCCAAAGCATAAGCGATCGAGAATTAAGATCGATTCGATCTCGTCTACAGATATTGGACTGATGGTGATGTCTAGACCCACTCTGGTTGTTTTGTAGATGGGAGTTGGGAGGTTGGAGAGTAAGGAGTAAGGAGTAAGGAGTAAGGAGTAAGGAGTTGGAAATACTAAAACCTGATACCTAAAACCTAATATCTAATACCTAACCTAACCCAAACGCCCGATGGATGGTTTTAAGTGCTTCGGTGCCACGATCGCGGGCGACTACACAACTAATTTTAATCTCAGATGTCGAAATCATTTGAATATTAATTCCCGCGTCGGCTAGAGCGGTAAACATTTGGGCGGCGACACCGGGGTTGCTCACCATCCCCGCGCCGACGATGCTGACTTTAGAGATCGATTCATCGACGACTACCTCGCCACAACCCAGGCGGGTGGTAGCCGCATCTAGGAAGCGTTTGGCATCGGCGGCATCGCCTTGGGCGATCGTACAGGCAATATCGCGGGTGGCGACACCATTAATAACGCGGGTGCGTTGAGATTGAATAATGGCATCCATACTAATATTATGAGTGGCTAAGATGCCAAAAATCTCGGCGGCCATGCCGGGACGATCGGGAACTTGGAGAATGGCGAGTCTGGCGCGATCGAGATCGAGGGCGACTCCGCGTACTGAGGGGGCATTAACAGGCTGGGCATGGTCATTGGTCAAAATTGAAACTTCAAACTGTTTACACAGTGCGGCAATCGCCCGATCGCAGTCGGCGGCGGGAATGGTGCAACTGACTTTGATTTCGGAGGTAGAAATCATTTGAATGTTAATTCCCGCCTCGGCGAGGGTTTTGAACATTTGAGCGGCTACTCCCGGTCGTCCGATCGTGCCTGCGCCGACGATGCTGACTTTGGCAATATCGTTCGCTACCAGGATGCTATCGTGAGTGGGGGCAAAATTGTCGTGGAGGACGGGTGAGATGGCTTCAGCGACCGCCTGGGCGCGACTGGCAGCGTGTTTATCGACGGTGAAAGCAATGTCGTTGGTGTTGCCTTCGTGGATCGATTGGACGATCAGATCGACATCGACACGTTCTTTGGCTAATGCTCCAAATAATTGTCCGGCAATTCCGGCGCGATCGGGTACTTGGAGAATAGCGATTTTGGCTTGGTCGATCGCAAATTCAACGGCATCGACGGAGCTGGAGACTTCTAAGTTAGTCAGGGAGCGCGATCGGGTGGCTGGCGATCTTACCCACGTTCCTGGCTCGTCCGTCCAGCTCGATCGCACGACAAGGGGTACGCCGTAATTTTTGGCAATTTCTACCGCGCGGGGATGCAAGACTTTTGCGCCCAGGCTGGCGAGTTCGAGCATTTCGTCGGAGGTAATTTCGGTGAGTAATTTGGCTTCGGGAACGATGCGTGGATCGGTGGTTAAAATGCCGGGTACGTCGGTGTAAATCTCGCAGGCACTAGCTTTAAGTGCGGCAGCCAGAGCCACTGCGGAGGTGTCGGAACCGCCTCTACCGAGGGTGGTAATATCTCGATCTCCTGTAGCACTCACGCCTTGAAATCCAGCCACTACCACGACTTTACCTTCTTTCAGGTGCCGCTGGACGCGATCGGGTGAAATCTCTAAAATTCGCGCGCGGGTATGCTCGGCTTCGGTTTCGATCCCAACTTGCGCGCCTGTGAGCGAGATCGCGGGTTGTCCTAATTCTTGAATGGCAATACTCAATAAGGCGATAGTAACCTGTTCGCCTGTGGATAGCAACATATCCAGTTCGCGGCGCGATGGCTGGCTAGATAACTCATGGGCTAACTTAACTAACCCATCGGTGGTTTTACCCATCGCGGAGACAACTACTACTAAATCGTTACCCGCTTTGACTGTCTCTACGACTCTTTTAGCCACTGCTTGAATCCGCTCGGCGGAGCCAACCGATGTCCCCCCATATTTTTGGACGATTAATGCCATTATAGATTTTGGATTTTAGATTTTGGATTTTGGATTCACATGGAAACCAGTCAAGCCAGCACAACCTTACAAGTAAGGTTTGATGAAAAATCCCCTCCTCGGAGCGAAAAGTGCGTTCTTGGGGCGCGAGCTTTGTGGGGGAAGCTTCCCCCACAAACGTCGCTTGTTTCCCCAAGTAAAGCACCTTTTCAAGAGAGGGGTGCCCGTAGGGCGGGGTGGGTAGATCTGCGATCCCCCGCTGTCTTTCAAAGATCTAAGGCTTTAAAAACCTCGGTTGAGTGGGTTGGGTTTCATTCTTCAACCCAACCCACTCAACCGAGGTTTTTAAAGCCTTAGATCTTTGAAAGACAGCGGGGGATCGCAGATCTACCCACCCCGCCCTACGGGCACCCCTCTCTTG
>NZ_JANYJC010000199.1 GCF_025361915.1 Chamaesiphon sp. GL140_3_metabinner_50 | reverse complement strand
ATTTTCCATGAAGCCTGCGGACATTTACTCGAAACCACCCAAATCGAGAAAAATACTACTCCCTTTGCAGAGATGAAGGGGCAGAAAATCGCTCACGAAAGCCTGACAGCATGGGATGAAGGCTTATCTGGTAATGCGTTTGGCACGATCGATATGGACGATGAAGGAATGCCAGCCCAACGGACATTATTGATCGAAAATGGCATCCTCAAGAATTTTATCGCCGATCGGGCCGGATCGATCCGTACGGGACATCCGCGTACGGGAAGCGGACGACGCAATAGTTATGCCTATGCGGCGGCGAGTCGGATGCGGAATACCTATATCGCTCCTGGCGAACATCATGTAGACGATCTATTTAACTCGATCGAAAAGGGGATTTACTGTAAGAAAATGGGTGGTGGTAGCGTCGGTGCTACCGGACAATTTAACTTTGCAGTCGATGAAGCTTATCTAATCGAAAATGGCAAAATTACTAAGCCGCTCAAGGGGGCGACGCTAATTGGTGAAGCGAAAGAAATCATGAATAAGATTTCGATGTGTTCGTCGGATTTAGGTTTAGCTGCGGGATTCTGCGGTTCGGTAAGTGGCAGTATTTATGTAACTGTCGGACAGCCACATATCAAGGTCGATTCGATTACCGTCGGCGGACGCTAAAGTTGTCATCGGCTGTATGCAAACACTCATTGAAGAAATTCGGGATAAGATCGCTAACAATTTATTTGAATTTTCCAAACATGCAACCGATAGATCGATTATCAGAAATATTCGGTTGCATGAAATTGAAGAGGCTATTGCTAGCGGTCGAGTTATCGAAGATTATCCTGATGATAAATATGGTGCGAGTTGTTTAATTAGTGGAGTAACTCAACAGAATCGATCGATTCATATTCACTGTAGTTATCCTTGACGACCATTAATTAAAATCGTGACTGTATACGAACCAGATTCGATCCGCTGGATCGATAATTTTAATAGGCGGATAACAACTGATGAGTAACACTCGAACTCAAGATTTAATAGAAACACAAGTAACATACACATTAGAAGTCAACGGCGAGTTTTTTCTAATTGAAAACGTACCCGCCCGCGTCGATTTAGATACAGGAGAGCAATTTTTTGCACCAAGTACCGTAAATCGCCTACAGGAAATTATCCTCGATCGAGAGAGTCCGATTCGATTTGCTCAGACTCCAGTATATGAATTTGCTGCTTAGAGGGTGTTTGAAAAGTGCCAGATCTGTAGGTTGGGTTAAACGAATGTGAAACCCAGCATCAACTCTCATATTTAAGCTCTTTTCTTCTCTCTGCGTCCTCTGCGTCTCTGCGGTTTGAAAAAACCCACTTCAAGATTACTAGAGATGTTTGTTGGGTTTCGCCTTGCTCTACCCAACCTACAAATTTTCAAATTTTAACTAACTTAACCTATGTCTCTAAATATTCAAACTGTTTCTGATTCTGCTCGTAAAATTGCTACCAAATTAGGTATTTCTAAATTCGATTTGTCTGGCTCGACTACAGATAGCGTCAGCGTCCAAGTCGATAGAGGGGAACCAAAACAAGTCAAAGCATCCAATCGATCGGGCATTACCGTGCGAGTATGGAATAACGAAAATACCGTCGGGATTACTAGCACCACTGATGTCGATGATATCGGTTTAGAACTTGCGCTGAAAACCGCTCACGAAGCAAGCTTTTTTGGCATTAAAGAACACGCGCCAGATTTTAGCCCCGAAGCGACTGCGCCAATTGCCGATATTAAAATTGAATCGGGTGCAGCGGCGACGGTTCCGCAATTAATCGAAAGTTTGGTAGCAGCAGAACGTAAGTTATTAGCCAAGCATGAAGCGATCGAAAGCGTTCCTTATAATGGACTATCTCAGCAATCTGTAGACCAATTTTATCTCAATAGCGACGGTGCTGTTCGGAGTGATTCGCGCTCTTATACTTCGCTTTATTTATACACTAAAACCGAACAGGAAGGGAAGAAGCCTCGCAGTGCGGGGGCTTTTGAACTCAGCCATAGTTTTGAGAAGTTAGATGTCGAAAAGTGTATTGAAGAAGCTGCTGAGAAAACAATCAGTCATCTCAACTATGAAAAGGTTGCTTCTGGTAAATATACGATCGTCTTTTCACCCGATGCCTTTTTGAGTTTGCTGGGTGCGTTCTCAAATATGTATAACGCCCAAAGTATTCTCGACAATCAGAGTTTATCGACACCCGAATCTCTGGGTACACAAATTGCTTCACCGTTATTATCTGTCGCCGACGATGCGCTGCATCCGAGTAACATTGGCATTGAAACTTTCGATGGTGAAGGTACGCCAACGCGACGGATTAACCTGATCGATAAAGGTGTGTTATCATCATTTATTCACAGTGCGGGAACTGCCAAACGGATGAATACCCAACCGACGGGACATGCGAATATGGGGTCGAAGATTACTGTTTCTCCCCATTTTTATCATGTTGCTGGTGGCGAAAAAGCCGACGAGAAATATAATCTCGATACAGCCGAAAATGTTATCTTAATTGATGACCTCCAAGCCCTCCATGCGGGCGTACAATCGCTGCAAGGATCGTTCTCGTTACCTTTTGATGGTTGGGTGATTAATAAGGGCGTGAAGACCAGTGTGGAGTCGGCGACAGTTGCCGGAGATTTCCGCGAGTTGTTAAACGCGATCGTCCACATCGAACCCAAGGAAGAGTTAACTAATAGTGGTGTCTGTCCGCGAGTTTGGGTAGAGGGATTGTCGGTAACGGGAGAGTAAGGAGTAAGGAGTAAGGAGTAAGAAAAAGTTCTTTATTCCCAGCTCCCATCTCCCATCTCTCCTATGCCAAAATAAATATCGTTAACTCTAGCTGTGAGTTGGAAATCATGGCGATGTGGCTGGCAATTCCTAAGGGGTTGTTGGTACGAATTTGTTGGGGAATTGTGCGGATGCGATCGAGTGGAATTGTCATTAGACTTGGTACTGTTTCGATCTGAATGCCATATAGTTGCCCGTCGGTACCTGTAAAAATGGCGATCGCATTAAAGTTGGCAATCTCAGTGCCTGTCAGTCGCTGGTGTAGATCGACAATCTCGACATCTTGAGTCAGGCTGTAGTCTTCACCTAAGAAAACATTACTAATTATCCGATTAATTTTGGTCATCGGAATTCCAAAGCTAACTTCGGCAATCTCGAAGATGACTAGTTCGATCGAGATCGAGCCGACGGGGGCGATCGGGTCTAATAAGTTGGTAGAATTATCTATCATGTGGATTAAAGCTATTGACGACTATTAACTATTAATTATTTTCTCGATCGCACTCATGAAATCTTGCTCGACGTAGGGTTTGATAAAATAATCGATTGCGCCTAAATGAGCGGCGAATTGACGGTGTTTGTGATTACTACGGGAGGTGAGCATGGCGACGGGAATATGAGTTAACATCGCATCTTGACGATAAACATTCAGGAATTCAAATCCATTTATATTCGGCATTTCCACATCACAAATAACTAATTTAATTTCGCTAGTCTTCTGACGTAAAATTTGGAGTGCTTCTTGTCCATCTTTAGCCGCAAGCGTCTGGTAACCAAATTTTTCGAGCGAGAGACACAGGCTTTGGCGGGTGGTTACCGAGTCATCGACGACAAGAATCGAATTAACAACGATGGCAGGTGCTACTGATGGCGCGATCTGCGGACGTTGGGGACGTTCGATGAGTACCTGAATGAGGGTGTGCGGATCTAAGACGGGTAGAATCACCCCATCGCCTAAAATGGTGCAGCCATAGCTATAACTAGGCGGCGTAATCGATTTACCGAATGGTTTAATAGTTAGCTCTTGCTCGGTAATCATTCGATCGATCTGAAGGGCGACGAGTCGATCTCCACGGCGGATTAAAAACAGCGGCGATAACCAGTCATCGGGGTTGCTGGCACTACTTTTAAGCGTATGCGAAATCATCCGTTCGGGGACGGGAATTGAGTAAGTCAGCAGCTCGGCAAGGTTATAAACGGGGATCTGGAGATCGTGCCACTGGAAGCATAACTGGTTATCTACCGCCGATAATCGATCGGCAGTGGGAACGACAATTTTTTGAAGACTATCCGCCGGAAAGGCATAGATCGCATTACCAGCCTGACAAACCATTAATTTAGCGATCGTCAGCGTCAACGGAATTCGCAGGGTGAAAGTGGTGCCGTGTACGGGTTGCGAGTCGATCGAAATCGTCCCTTTAATCGATTGAATTTGCTCTTTGACGATATCTAAACCCATGCCCCGTCCGGATAATTTGGTAACCTGAGTTGCCGTCGAAAATCCGGGCATAAACAGCAATTCTAATAGTTGCGCTTTGGTGGCGGCAAAGGCATCGGCGGGAGAGATGATTTTGAGCGCGACGGCTTTGTCGCGAATGGCGACGATATCGATACCGCCGCCGTCATCGGTAATGTCGATAACTGTTTGGCTACCTTGATGATAGGCGGTAATTTCGATCGAACCACGTTCGGGTTTGCCCGCAGCTTGACGAGCGGCGGCGGCATCGATCCCGTGATCGAAAGCGTTGCGGAGGATCTGTACCAACGGATCGAGCAATTTGTCGATCGCGGCTCGATCGACTAGTACGCCAGCTCCGGTAATTTTGAGATCGACTGGCTTGTTAAATTCGATCGACAGATCGTGAATGGTGCGCGGAAACCGATTGAGAATTTCGCCTAAAGGCAACATCCGCGACCACATTAAATCGTCGCGCAGATGCGATAACAGTTGTTTTTGCCGATCGATTTGCTGATGAGACTGGGTGACAAATAGCGATAAATCTTCGATTTGTTCCTCGATTTGGGCTAGTTGCTCGCTTGTGGCTTGGGCGATGGTATGTACTTCGCTATATCGATCGAGTTCTAATACGTCAAATTGCTGGTGGAAGCTATCGTTTAGCGATCCTGCACCGGAATCGTCGATCGGTAACGATGGTAGGCGAGTTGAAATTGATAATGTATCGGCAATTTGGCGCAATCGAGTGCTAATCGTCTGGAAGTTCTCGCAGTTAGCGCGCACCTGCTTTAACGTATCATCGAATTGTTCGTTAGATACCGCCAAACCATGCCGCTCGATAGCTAGTTCGCCCATCAAATTATTCATCCGCTCTAACCTATCTAGTCCCACTCGTACCGATAGTTGCGATCCGGGTGCCTGAGTAATTTTCCGCGACTTTTTAACCCGTTTGGGTAAGAGCGTGCCAGTTGGAGGTGCAAAGGTGGCGGGGGAACTGAATGCGAATTTGTCGAAATTACGGGTCATCTCGGCAACTAGTCGCTCGACCCGGTTTTGACCGATCGCGATATCTGGTAGCAGTTCGGCGAAGATCGGAACATCAAAAATAACTGCTAAATCGAAATCGAGATCGTCATCTGGTAAGAATACGGCGATCTGTGGCTCTAGATCGATCGCATTGCCAGGAAGATCGAAAATATCTACCAGATCGAAACTCAAGTCTGCGACGATATCGATTTCACTCACCGCCAACGGTGCAACATCAACATCGAAAATATCTACCAAGTCAAATTCAAAACTGGCGATCGGATCTACCGTCGGCACCCAGAGCAGATCTTCAAGGGGAAAATCTAGATCCAGTCGATCGCTAGTCGGCACCCAGAGCAGATCTTCGAGCGGAAAATCTAGCTCGATGTTAGTCTCCAACTGCTGCACGTCCGCTCCACCGACGGCGACGAGATCGGCTGTTGCCGGATCGAACAGCTCGGCTAAATCGAATAAACCATCAGTTGATTCAACCAGCACATCTAGTTCTAACGATCGATCGGCAACTAGCCCGATTTCTAGATCTGTCAGTGTGGCTAATTGTGCGGGGGGCAAATTCCACCATTGAGTCGAGAGCGGCGGTTCTGCCATTAAGAACGCAAAACCGGGCGAGATTGTACCACATCGATCGCGATCGCCCGTCAGCGCAGCTTCTAAGGCTTTATAAAAATCTACCAGGGCAAAACAACAAATTTCGCGCGATCGGTCGGGGTGGCGGTCTAAAGCCGCGATCGTCGCATCAGCCAACAAGCCAAAACCAGGCGTATTCAACATGCTGGCAATGCCAGTAAATACTTCCGATTGCGCCCGAAACTCACCGACAACGATCCGATCGCACTCTGGATCTAGTAACACACGTTCGAGTCTGGCTAAACTTTGGGCGATATCGACCTCAAAAATTGATTGTGTTATATCGACACCCACCAGCCGATTGTCGGGAATCTGCTGTCCGGCAATCACAAAATGCCCGATCTCTTCATCCAAATCGGCAAGAATAATTTGAGTGGTAGTGTGAAAGCCAATCTCTAGAATTTCACCATTAATCGTGGCGGTAACCAGTTGGTTGAGACAATCGTAAATCTTAAATAATAATTGGTCTAAATTGCGATCGAACGGTAATTCGGGATGATTGAGTACCCGAAAAATATCTTCGATTTGATGGGCGAGATCGGCAATTTTGTCTAGCCCCAAACTCGCCGCCCCACCTTTAATCGAGTGCGCCGCTCGTAATAGGTTATTAACCTTAGTCTCACTGCGATCGATACTCAAAGTCACTAGTTCTGTTTCGATCGTCTGTAACATCTTGGGCACTTCCAAGCTGAACAGTTGATAAACTCGATCTCGTAATTCAGGGTCGATGTACAT
>NZ_JANYJC010000155.1 GCF_025361915.1 Chamaesiphon sp. GL140_3_metabinner_50 | reverse complement strand
ATCTCCAGGTGCAGAGATAATGGAGCTACTAATTACCTCATGCTGCTTATCGTCAGGCGTGGTAAGTTGATAATTAACCTTCTTTTTGACCACATGAGCGGCAGTGAGAACGGTATAAATATCTCCTTCACGTTTGAGGATGACTCCCGAACCTTGTTGGGTAGGGCTGGTAATTAAAACTGTAATCGTTCTGGCTGTCTCGGCAACTTCTACCGAACTCTTGGCAGCAGCAACAGTCTGGACGAGCGGAATAGTTGCGGCGATCCCAATTAATCCGACCCATTGTGCAATTCTTGATGACATAAAAATAGATTGATGTGGTAGTGGTATCGATTTCCCAAAGGGAACGCTTCTCTCCGAGAGGCTTCGCGAACGAGAGGCTGTGCCTACGGCAGGCTACGCCAACGCCAACGCGAACGAATGAGACGATCTTTGAGTTAAATTGCGCGATCGATTTTCTGTTATTGCCCCTTGAGTTCGACCCCCATCTGATTGGCTACCGTACCAAAGAGATCGATCGGGATGCCTAGATTGAACCCGTTTCTTTTACCATCGGTATCTCGGTCGGCTATGCCATGAATGGCGACTAGCTCCCCATTGCTATTTAATACCGCACCACCTCCCATTCCTGGTAGTGTATCGTTGTTGTAGATGAGGGAATAGCCTCTGGTGAAAGTTTTATTACTGTTGGCGATGACCTTACCTTCAACCACCGCTAATACAGGTAAAGTAATCGCCCGATCTTTAGCTGGAAATCCGGCTACATATAGTTCCATCCCTGCTTTAATAAGGTTACTATTTCCTAGTTTGGCTGTACGGTAATCGGTCGTCGCTTTAAATTTGATAATGGCGAAATCGACATCTCCAGGTGCAGACTGAATCGAGTTGGCAATTACCTCATACGCGCGATCGTCTGGCGTGGTAATTTTATAATCGACTTTCTTTTTCACCATATAAGCGGTGGTGAGGACAGTATAAACATCACCTTGATGCTGGATAATTACCCCCGAACCTTGAAAATTAGAGCTGGCGATCGACACGGTAACTGCTTTGGCGATCTCGGCAACCTCAACCGAAGTCTTGGCAACGGCGACTATCTGGACGAGCGGAATAGTCGCGGCGATGCCGATTAATCCGATCCACTGTGAAATTCTTAATGACATAAAAGTATGGTTATTTGGTAATGTTGTTAACATTGATTCGAGGATAGCAGCAAATATTTAAAAAACTGAAATTATAGCGATCGGACTCTATTGGCGATTTACTTGTCGCTGTTCGATCGATGCTTTAATATTAATAATAATATCGTCATCATCGTCTTCAGAAGCCTGGTAGATCCCACCATCGCTACGTTCCGATCGCATTTTTTTCAAAAGTTCTTTGTGTACGCTGTTGGGATTAGTTGCTGATAGTTCAAAAATCTTATTTGTGTCATTACAAGAACTAGCTTTATCAGCCAATCCACAGATAATAGTTTTATTGTTATTGGCGATACCGATCCTGATATAGTTGAGATTGCCCTGCGACCACAGATATTGGAATCGATCGGACACTTCTCGGCATTTAACTTTGGGATTGCTAATTAATTTGGACTCCCAGCGAATTAGTTCTTTGGTTTTGCCTGAGTTCCGATTTTTGACAACAGTAACGAATACCTCCTTTTTATCTTGTTCGCAGGTGAAAAAATCGGTAGATTTAGCCTCGACAGCCGCTGGCAGAATTGCCGCCAATGCTGATAGTGTCAGCAGACTGAACGAGAGTAGTTTGGATAAATTAACAGGATAAGATTGCATGTTGGCTAAACCTGGGATGATTCATTGGGTAGCTTTATTAAGCATACTAAATAACTGCTAATGCCAACACCGATCGCGGCGGGGATGAGTGGTAATAAGTAGCCACACATAAATAATATCCCGCCACTACAAAGACAAGCGATCGCCACGAGCGGCAAATATAGTCGCCGCGTATAAAAAATCGCTGCGCCTCCGATTCCTGACCAAATTAAGATATAAACAATCTCGATCGAACGTCTAGATCCAGTTAGTAGTGGTCGGTGAGGATCGATCGATCTGACAATCTGTTCGGTAGCGATCGCGTGAATCATCACAGGCGAAGAGAGATCTTTGACAACTCCAACTAAGAGAATTTTGCCCTTGAATCGATCGGAATTTTGCTTGCTAATATCGCTTAATTTAATTCGCTCGATCGTCGATGCTAAATAAGGGTTTAAGATAAGATCGCGATCGATCGATCGGCTATGTACTGCGGGATAATTTTTAGTAACCGCCCAAGCTAAAGGTTGACAATCGTTAGTTCGACTTATTGGTGCATAATTAATCTGAGGGAATCGAGCTTCACAATTGATGCTGATATTCGATTGTTTTAACCAATTATCATTATGTTCGGATTCAATTTTGAGATCTGAACCCAAGGCTAGAAAAGGTAGATTAGCCAGTTGTTGCAATTGCGCTCCACTGGATATAGATTCACCACTAACATTCACTCGCTCCTCATCGTCATCATTGGTATCGACAACGATCGTCTGCGACGGCATTGGCATTATGGCAACTTGAGCTAATTGCAATCTGTCGATCGCCAGCGACTCTAATTTTTGAATGGGCGATAGGGTTTGTAAGCCGACGGTAATGCCTGTAGAGAGCAGTGAAATCCCAATCCAGGTGAGGGGTAAGCGATCGGATTTCGTCAGCCACCTGCGAACTGCTATAACGGGCTGCGGGGCTGGTAGCTGCCACCAGGAGCGGCTGAGATCGGCCCAGGTTACTTGCTGGTGGGGATTGTGAACCAACATCGGCAACCAACTTTCAAATTCATCATCGCGATCGGTTGCCGAGATCGATCGCCCTCTGGCGTACCCAAAAGCAGTAGTAAAATCTCCACCCTGACTGTACCTACCCAACAAATCGCGACAAAATTGTTGAGCTAACTTATCGGGAATCTGCGATCGCATCACAACTAAATAGGGAATATTTAGATCCGCGAGTTCTTGAGCTAAACCCAAACCACTACAGCAATTAAAGATCGCAATTTGTAAACCGCGATCGATCGCTTGTTTTAAATCTGTTTTAATTTTAGCGATCGAGATCGGCGTATCTTTATCGAGATAAATCTTGCCAACAGTTTGAATTTTAGCTTCTAGTTCTAGTTCGATCGTTTCGCCATGTCCGCCAAAAAATAGCATCCGAATCTGTTGCTGCTGGGCGAGAGCATCGGAGATTGCCAATGCCGATTTTGGTTGGCAAGCTGTTACCCTCGCGTGTGGCTGCTGGAGAGCTGCTAAATCCCGATCTAAACCTAATTCTGGCGCATTCCCCCAAATCGCTAAAATGTCCACCTTGCCATTGGCACGGAGCCGCTGCTGGCGATTGTTGCGAACGTAAGATCTACTAAAAGATTCGACACAATGCTCGTAAGCTGTGCAGAAATCCCAGCGATGCCAAGGTAATTTCCATAAGAAATCATCGTCGGTAATAATCGAGAGCAAAATGCGATCGTCAGCATTTAAATCTCGGCGCAACCGAGCCTGAATCTTAGTATAGAAATCGCCCTGATTTAACCAGTTATTTAGTGCGGTGGTGAGATCTTGAGTAGTTTGATAAATTTCGGCAATTGAAGCATTGGCGGCGTTATTTTTGGCAAATGTCACCCCACGTCCGCCCAGGCGGACAGAAGCTCGATACAGCCGTTGCCACTGCTGGTATTTACGCTCTAGTTCTAGATCTGGTAATAAGCTTGCCGTATCCCCCCAGCCATCGCAGCCATCTCCGGTTAGCTCTACATTCACCGACGGAAAACCCGCTGGCAAGCTCCCCTTGCCTAATTGCAACACGATCTGTTTCATCACTTTTAAGCTACAAATTTCTCAATCTGACTCACCCCATCCAGTTGCAACTGAATATTAAAAGTAGTCCCGACATCACAAGTAAAAATTGGCAGTTGAATTTGAAAATC
>NZ_JANYJC010000130.1 GCF_025361915.1 Chamaesiphon sp. GL140_3_metabinner_50 | reverse complement strand
TCTCGCCCCCAGTCACGGAAAGATTCAATAATTTTCTTTAATTTAGTATCGTTGGTTAAGACGGCACCACCTTCACCCATAGTTATGTGATGAGCGGGATAAAAACTTAGAGTCGCAATGTGTCCGAATGTACCTGTTTTTCTGCCTTGATAGATACTGCCCAAAGCGTCGCAATTATCTTCAATTACCCAAAGATTATGTCGATCGGCAAACTCCATTACTTCATCTAAGTTAAATGGATTGCCGAGGGTATGGGCAATCATAATTGCCTTAGTTTTGGGAGATAGCGCAGCTTCTAACTGCGTGACATCGATATCGTAAGTAGGTAATTTAATATCGACAAATACTGGAATTAATTGATTCTGAAAAATAGGATTGACCGTAGTGGGGAAACCAGCCGCTACAGTAATCACTTCATCCCCAGGCTGTAACCTACGATCGCCCAACAAAGAAGAAGTTAAAGCACTCAAAGCCACTAGGTTGGCAGAAGAACCAGAATTAACGAGCGCGCAATGTTTAACACCAATCCAGTCGGCTAATTTTCGCTCGAATTCGGCAGCAAATCTACCTGTAGTCAACCAAAAATCTAGAGAAGAATCTACCAGATATTGCAGTTCGGTGGCATCGAATACTTTGCCGGATACCGGAACTGCTGAAGATCCAGGCGTAAATTCTTTGTGAGGAAATGCTTCCTGATGATATTCGGCGACGAGTGCTAATATTTGCGATCGTAATTCTGATTTTCTATCCACTTTAATTTGCTTCCGCTAGAAATTTAAAATATTTATAATGAGGAAATCGCTTAGTTATGGACGACTTGTTGAATAGCAAGATCGGTCAAAGATAATTGCTCGATCGTGGCATAATCAACGAATGAGCCAGATGTTTCTGCTAACTTATGTCTTTGCGAGTCTAAGAAATTCTCATACCAAATAATCGTTTGTTCTAATCCGCGATCGAGTGTAAAGTCAGGCGACCAATTTAAAATTTCTTTAGCTTTAGTAGCATCGAGAAATTGATGTTGAATTTCGTTGCTGGCTTGATTCTGAACGATCGGAATTAATTCCGATCCCATCATCTCGACAATTTGAGAGACTAAATCTAGAACTGTAACTTGTGTCTCGTTAGAAAAGTTAAAAGCTTGTCCGTACAAACTCGAATTATTGGCTAATTGCTCGGCGAGTAATGTATATGCCGCCGCACCATCTTCGCAATAAATATAGTCGCGGATATAACTACCGTCCGATCGAATTACTGGAGCTTCGCCTTGTAAGATCGATCGAATGGTACCGGGAATAATTCGATTCCAATTTAAGTCACCGCCACCGTAGAAGTTACCGCAACGGGTAATGGCGACGGGTAATTTATAAGTATGTCCGTAAGCTTGCGCGATTAAGTCGGCACAAGATTTACTGACATCGTAGGGGTGCAAACCTTTGAGGGGGGTAGTTTCCACATAGGGAAGCGTATCGCAGTCGCCGTAAGCTTTATCTGATGATGCCATCACGATTTGCTTGACACTCGGACTATGCCGACAGGCTTCGAGCATTTGCCACGTACCCGCGATATTAGTCTCAAAAGTCGAAATTGGGTTCCGATTGGCAATACCCACGATTGTCTGGGCTGCTAGGTGCATTACCGTATCGATTTCGTATTCGCCTAACACCCGTTCGAGGAAGACTCGATCGCCTACATCGCCGCGCACTACTTTAACTCGATCGATCGATCCAGAGCGAATTAGTTCCGATTGCGGGACTGTATCGCGCACGACGCAGACGACATCTGCACCCAAGCGTAACAACCGTTTTACCAACCAACCACCGAGCAACCCGGTTGCACCAGTGACTAATGTCGGTCGATTGTCCCAAAAATTATTACTTTGACTCATAACCCATCCATTTGCATAAGATTGCAACCCACATGTTTAGTATTCCCAAACTTTCCAGGGAGGATTGCCACTTTGCCAAAAACTTTCGAGATGGTATTTATCGCGGAGGGTATCCATACATTGCCAAAAATCGTAGTGACGATAAGCCGCTAGCTGTCCGTCAGCCGCTAACCGTTCTAATAACTCGACTTCTAACCCCGCGCTGTCGTTGTTTAAATACTTAAAAACTTGAGGTTCCATAATCAGGAAGCCGCCATTAATCCAGCCTTCACCAGCTTGCGGCTTTTCGGTGAAGTTAGCGACTAAATCGCCTTCGATGACTAATCCCCCAAATCTGGCTGGCGGACGCACCGCACTGACTGTCACCCATTTACCGTGCGATTTGTGAAATTCTAGCAATCGCTGAAGATCGATATTACTTACGCCATCGCCATAGGTAATCGCGAATGTTTCGTCACCCAAATAGGGTTCTAGGCGTTTGAGTCGTCCGCCAGTATTCGTCTGTACTCCCGTATCGATCAAGTGCAGTTTCCAGTCTTCACATTCTTTGGCTTGGGGTTGAACTAATCCAGTGGCTAAATCTAGCGTCATACTCCCATTCAGGGTGTAGTAGTCCATAAAATAGCGTTTGATGTATTCGCCTTTATAACCTAGTGCGACAAAAAACTCTTGGAATCCATAGTGGGCATAGTGTTTCATGATATGCCACAAGATCGGACGACCGCCAATTTCGACCATTGGTTTGGGGCGAATTTCAGTTTCTTCAGTCAGACGCGTACCTAAACCACCTGCTAAGAGGACGACTTTCATAGACAAAGTTGAGGGGTAATGAATAAACCCTTTACCAGCAACTACTTAGACTTAGATGGTTGAGTTGGTTGCGTTGGCTCGGTTGGTTTTAGAGTACCCACTTTTTTACTGTCTGCAATCTGTTTATCAATTACAGCTAAAAATTCTTTGTACTGCGGATCTTTGGGGTTGAGCTTGACAAGTTGTGCGAGTGCATCTCTGGTACCAGCTACATCGCCTCGCTGCATCCGAATTTCTACCAATCCGCGCAGTGCTGTTTGATTGTTTGGCTCGCGTTGTAAAACTGTGGCAAAACCTTTCTCTTCGGCTTGAAGTTGGGCACTCTGAGATTGGATGGTATTTTCGGTGGCTGTCGGTCGATCGATCGAACTGCCGATTAAGCTACTCAATCCCATGACGCTCGAAGCCAGAAAAGCCCCTCCAGAGGCAAGTACAATAATTTTGGTCAATTTACTTTTTTCCATGTTTGGCATTACTCCTAATGGTTAAATCTATGGCTTTGGGGTCTGAGTCAGACTAAAGCTATTTCTTTAAGTTACCAACTTTCGGCAATTAACTATCATGTTCGATCGAAGTTAGGGGAATAGGGAATAGGGAATAGGGAATAGGGACTAGGGGATAGGGGATAGGGAATAGCACGATCGGTTTTTCACTTTTATTAGGAGGTTTAATTTAATGTCAGTATCGATACCGGGTTCTGGTTGGGATAAATTTAGAGCAAAATTAGCTTGGGTATCGCCAGCACTATGTGTTCAGCTTGGAGGTATTTTGGGTACATTTGCTACTATTATCTATCTCCAAACGCCGCAATTAACCGCCCTCAAGCAGCAGGGTAAAAACCTGAGTAAGGCAGCTCTTCAACAAGAAGAAGCTAAAGCTAAAGCCCAACTTTCGATCTCGAAGCAATTACCAACATTTGGATTTAAGAATCTAGTGGCGGATTGGCATTTTATCAACTTTATCCAATATTTTGGGGATAATGAGGTGCGTCAAAAAGCTGGGTATGCATCGGCGATGGAATATTTTGATGCAATTCTCGATCGCGACCCCCGATTCTTCGATGCTTATTTTTATCTCTCGAATACTGGTTCGATTTATGCTGGGCAACCAGAAAGATCGGTCGCTCTGATGAATCGCGGCTTGAAATCTCTATCGCCAAAGGTGCCCGATCGCAGTTATTTTATTTGGCGACTCAAGGCAGTAGATGAGCTACTATTTCTAGGTAATGCGTCTGAAGCTCGCAATTCGATGCAAAATGCGGCTAACTGGGCTAGACAGTATGACACTGAAGAAGGTCAGAATGTCGCTCGACTTTCCCAAAATACTGCCAATTATCTGGCGCGCAACCCCAATAGCAAACAGGCTCAATTCGATGCTTGGAATATGGTATTAAAGGCTGCCATCGATGATTTTGCGATTAAACGCGCGATCGTCGGCATCCGAGGAACTGGTGGTAAGGTTACAATGAGTCCGACTGGAGAATTTAAAGTCGAAGCCCCGGTTAAAGATTAGTGAATAGTGGATAGTGGATAGTGAATAGTGAATAGTGAGTAGTGGATAGTATTAATTTATGCGTTGTTTCTGCGAACGTGGCGATTAATATAATCTAGCGATCGCTAAAACCAACCATAATTTCTACCAACAGCCAAGAGCAGTAGCTTTCCTCAATTGTCGAATCATCATTATGTTCGAGCGACTTTCTCACCGCCGCTCCAAGCTCCCCTATCCCCCATCCGCCGCTACATGGATTTACTAGAATACCAAGCTAAAGAATTGTTCCGAGAAGTCGGCATCCCAGTGTTACCATCGCAGAGGATCGATCGACCGACCGATCTCAAAGCGTTGCGGATTCCGTATCCGATCGTTTTAAAATCGCAGGTAAGCGTCGGCAATCGGGGTAGAGCTGGCGGAATTAGATTTGTCGAAAATACCATTGATGCGATCGCCGCAGCACGCACGATCTTTAATTTACCGATTTTGGGCGAGTATCCACAGGTACTATTAGCCGAGGCAAAGTACAACACTAGCCAGGAATTTTATCTGGCGATCGTCATCGACAGGCTAGCCTGTCGCCCAGTATTACTTGGTTCCACTGATGGCGGCATGAATATTAATGCCATTCTCAATCAAATTCAGCAGGTAGTTGTCTATGAAGAGTTTTCTTCTTTTTATGCGCGGCGATTGGCACTAAAAATGGGATTACATGGCGATCTGATGCTGGCTGTCAGCGAGATTATCGAGAAAATGTATGCCTTAATGCGCGCTCAAGATTTAGACTTAGTAGAGATTAATCCGTTAGGTATCGATCGCAATGGTGCAGTTATGGCATTAGATGGCAAAATTAGTGTCAACCATTATGCTGTCGGCAGACACCCTAACCTCAAACCGTGGCAGGTTGTCGATGTCGCCCGCAATCGATTAGGGACATTATCGCCGTTATTTACGAATATCGGGAATATCAGTATCCTCTGTAGCGGCAATGGATTGGCTCTAGCCATGCTCGACGGTATCGCTCAAGGGGGGGGTCAAGTCGCTCAGTGTATTGTCGTCGATCCGGCTTGTCGGGAAGACATCCAAATTGCACTCGATCGCATCAGCACAAATTCTAGACGCGAACGTTCGCCTTCTACACCCGATGTCGATGTTTTATTAGTTAATTTTGTCGGCAGTGAAATCGATAGTTGCCAACAAGTCATGCAATATTTCCCCCGCTACTCGAATCTGACGACAATCTGGCGAGTGCTAGAACACGATCGCGACAGGCTAGCAGGGCTATTACCATTATCAATCAAACTCGTGACTAATTTCGATCGCGCGATTTCCCAAACCTTAGTAATTGCCAAGCAGTAATTTAGGTATTAGGTATTAGGTATTAGGCTTTAGGCTTTGGGTTTTAGGCTTTAGGCTTTAGGGAAGAAGGGGTAAAGGACAAAGGTATTTCTTACTTCTTACTTCTTACTTCTTACTTCTTACTTCTTACTTCTTACTTCTTACTTCTTACTCCTTACTTCTTACTCCCATCCCCCATCTCCCAAATCCCATGACGATCGATCTCCAACTAGATAGCCGTGTTTTAATTCAAGGAGTGGATAATCCACTAGCTTTGGCTGCGATCGGTCGGATGCAAACTTATGGTACTAAAATTGTAGGGATTGTCAGCGCGGGACAAGGGGGAGGAACGCTCGGCGATCTGCCGATGTTCGATTTGGTAGAAGAGGCACAATTGATGTTAGGGCCGATTGAGACTAGTTTAATTTTTGTGTCTGCTTACCAGGTACTCGATGCCGCTCTCGAAGCCATTGCCGCAGGTATTCCCCAAATTATAATTATTACCAGAGGCTTGCCCCCACTCGATATGATTCGCTTGCTACGACAGGCAAGTATTAGCAAGACATTAATTCTCGGTTCTGGTAGTGCGGGAATTATCATTCCCGATCGATTGTTGCTGGGTATCTATCAACCGCAGCTATTTAGTCCTGGTAAAGTCGCCATTATCAGCCGCAATCAGAGCTTAACCGCCGAAATTGCCAGCGAATTAAATCAAGCCAATTTAGGTCAATCGATCGTCATCCATATCGGTAGCGATCCGCTCGTTGGCTCTTCCTGTCGCCTCTGGCTAGAATGGCTTCAGTCAGACCCTTTTACCGAATCGATCGTGCTTGTCGGCGATATTTGCTGGGATTCCGAAGCTGCTACGGCGGCTTATCTACTGGCACAACAGGGCAAACCTGTCGTCGCTTACCTAGCCGGAATTCATGCCAGCACCCCTCACCCGCTGACTGATGCCGCGATCGTCCTCAGTCATACGCTCTCTAAACCGATTCACAATGCCGATACAATCCAACAACGGATCGAAACTTACAAACGCGCTAAAATTCCCGTCGCCAAAAAAATCGGTCAAATTCCCAGCTTGCTCAAGAAATTAGGGAGTAAGGGGTAATTGTTACTTAGATTCAGGATGAGTATCGAGGCAATCATCGCCACCCATGAGATTAATTTTGCCCAACATTTGATACAAGCGACCGAAATCACGACGATCGAATTTGAATACCAGTCGGGGCAGATCGGCAGTTACATCATCTAATTCTTGAGCCAGCGCGGTAGTTTGAACGATCTCACCACTGGCTACTAAATCTCCAAACTCGCGATTGAGCAAATCTAGATCGCGATCGCAAATAGGTACTTTTAACCGAATCGTAAATAGATCGCCCACATAACGACTGGAATGATAAACCCGATAAAAATTCCGAATCAGTTCTGCGGCTACCCGGACATCATCGGTCATCGTATATAAGCTAAAATCCGTCGCACTAATTAACCCAGTTGCTGCTAAATTCTTGCGTAAATAACTATCCCAATCGCGCCAGTACGTACCGCCAGGTCGATCGACTAGTACTAGCGGTACGGGGCCATATCGTCCGGTTTGGCACAGCGTCAGCGTCTCTAGAGCCTCATCTTGGGTACCAAATCCGCCTGGAAACAACACGACGGCATCACTCTCTCGCAAGAAAAATAACTTGCGTGTGAAAAAATATTTAAACGCGATCGATTTGGGATCTCCCGATATATATTTATTTGCCCCTTGCTCGAAGGGCAGCTCGATATTTAAGCCAAAGGAGTTTTCGGCACCCGCTCCGGCATTTGCCGCTGCCATAATCCCACCACCGCCGCCAGTAATTGTCATAAATCCTTGCTGGGCAATTAGCTGTGCGAAATCCTGCGCCAGTCGATATTCTGGGGTTGTATCGCTAATGCGTGCGGAGCCGAAGACTGCAACTTTGCGAATATGCCGATATGGATTAAAGGTTTCAAAGGCACGTTCCATATCCTCGATCGAGGCACTCAGAATCTTCCAGTCTAATCTATCGATCTCTGTCTCAGACAGCCTTAAAATCGTTTCTAAAGCCCGTTGAATCAATTTACCATTCTGCATAGTCGGTAAGCGATCGATCGTGTCTGAGAGGTCGATTTTGAGGTTAGATAGCTCATCCATAAGTTGGGAGATGGGGGAATTGAGTAAGAAGTAAGCAGTAAGAAGTAAGGAGTAATATTACCTGCAAAGCCTAAAGCCTAACACCAAAAACCTAACACCTAATGAAAAGCGTCTCCAGCTAAAGTTAGCTAAAGACGCTCTCCAATCGAGCAAGTATCTGGACTGAAGACCTGTTCTTAAAATTGGGATTTTTCTGGTTGAGGAAGCTTGAGATCGATCGAGAGATTCGACCTGCCGAAAATTCTCAACTATTTATCGATCGCACATTCCATCCATGTTGTCGTCGCGGATGGATTTTTTTTAGAGATATTTCTCTACGGTATTAGACAGAGTTGCTTTAGGGACTGCTCCGACAACTGTATCGACTTTTTGACCGCCTTTGAAAATCATTAG
>NZ_JANYJC010000289.1 GCF_025361915.1 Chamaesiphon sp. GL140_3_metabinner_50 | reverse complement strand
TGCGTAGGTTGAGCCTCGAAACCCAACTCTGGAGGGATGTTGGGTTTCGAGGCTCAACCCAACCTACAGATATGCACTTCTTACTCCCATCTCCCATCTCTTACTCCTCAAACCAGTCATCGACTCCAAAGCCCATGCTGCGGGTGAGATTAAGGCTCGATGCCAGTTGTAGAGCGGCGGTTTTACCCACATTGGTTTCTAACACCGACGAAAACACCACATCGAGCTGGTGACGCTGAATAAATTCGGCTAATCGCCACGGAAACCCCGCAATACCCGGTTTGATGACATAAATACCCCGCCAACCGCTAGCATAAGTGGCTTGAATGCGATCGAACGTCGCGACAGATTCATCTAGGGCGATCGGGAGAGGATACTTTTGGGCTAGATCGATCGTTTCGGCGAGTAAATTGGGTGCTAGCGGTTGCTCGATAAACTCGATCTGCGGTTGGCAACTACCAGCACTCAGCCACTGCTCGGCTTGTGCATAGTTCAATCCGCCATTGGCATCGAGTCGAAGCTTTACACCTGGGGGTAGAGCCATCGTTAATTGTGCCCAGATTGCCAGCTCCTGGGCGATCGGCAGTACGCCAATCTTCCATTTAAAGGTAGCGTATCCTTGACTCAATAAGGCTGGCAAACAATCGATCGCAGCGGCACCTGAAGGTAATAGCGCGCTAATGTCTAGATTGGTGTGGCAGGGTAAATCTAAAGCGGGGTTAAAAGCGGTTAAGGCACTCCCAAACCCAAATTGGCAAGCAGGTAAACGATCGGGAATACCATAAATTTGACTGGTGGTAATCGTATCGCCGATGTGTTGACACCACTCGATCGCACTTTCGAGCGATTCGGAGCCAAACCACGGAATCGGCGCAATTTCACCCGATTGAGATCTACCTCGCTCGTCTGTAAGTTGCATAATTATCCCCGATCGCACTTTCCACTCGCCATGACTGGTAATCAGCGATCGCCTGAATGGACGATGATAAATTGAATATGTAAATCGATAACAATCCATCTTCCAAAATCCCTAAAATAGCTCGATCCTCACAAGTTCCTCACAATTGTCGATTAAAATGTCCACCTAGATAGGTAATCAACCATCCATCAGAATTCTCTGCAACAGAGAATACATTCAATCTTGACATCGATCGCGAACCTCGCAGGAATCTACATCATGATGGAAAGTATCAATTTTCGGGCAGGAATGAGTGCATTACTTCTACAAACTACTCAAGCCGCGTTGGCGGGGATGCCACAACGGGCGCGACTGAATACTGGGACTAGTTCGAGCGAGCATCTTAGTGGATTACGCTCGATCCCCCCTAAAGTGGCGCGCAATCGAGATCGGTGGTTGGTAGAGCATAATTTAATCCAAATTCGGCCGCCTGTAAAGACAGAACATCCGCCATCTGGCCCGCGTCACTGGTTATTGGGCAATCCGTGTCTGGCTAAATTAGTCACAACAGCCATTGGCGATCTTTGGATGACTCAGATCGAAGATCTCGAACAACTGATTCCCCTAGCTGACGATCTCCACTTCCAATCTCAGTGGCAAGCTGTCAAACGAGTAAATAAGTATGTATTAGCCCAAACTTTAAATCGGATGCAGGGAATCGAGATCGATGTCGATTCATTATTCGATCTTCAGCTCCAACCAATTGGCGGACAACACCGACAGCTATTAAATATTTTACATATTATTAATTTATGCGATCGGCTCAGGCAGTATCCCGACACCAAGATCGTCGCGCGGACATTTATTTTTGGCGAGTTGGACGAAGTTTGTGCAACTACAGCGGATGATGCTAACGAGTCTACCGATCCCGATTTCGATCGATCGATTGTCGCTTTAATTAAATCTTTAGCCGCAGTTATCGCTGCCGATCCAGATGTCAGCAAAAAATTGCAGGTAGTTTACGTTCCCGCCTCGGCTGGATTGACGACTCAGATGTATGCCGCCGCAGATGTTACCCAGCAAATTTCGACAGCAGCGATCGAAGATGTGAATCTAAAACAGATCGAGGCTACTGTCAACGGCGTGATTTCGATCGGCAGTTTGGGTAAAGCTAATTACTGGCTCCAACAGATTGTCGGCGCAGAAAATTGTTTTCGATTTGGATTGGCAATTCCCGAAATTGCCTTATTTAAGGAGTATGGGTACGATCCTGATAACTACTACAAATATTATCCTCAGATCCGACGCGCGATCGATTATTTGTTATCGGGGTATTTTACCCCCAAACAGCCGAACCTGGGTCGCTCGATCGTGTCAGCATTATTAGATAATGATGATGAGCAGATGGTGATGGCAGATTATATCTTCTATGCAGCTTGTCAAGCCCAAGTTAACGATACGTACGCGCAAGCATCGACATGGACGCGAATGTCTATTTTAAATGTGGCTGCGGTCGGATAAATTTTTAATAGAGCAACAGCATGAAGCATAAAAGTCGTTGGAAAACCATCACGAGCCGCCCCCAAATTTAGTCTGTCAAATTATCGTCGATCCGATTCGATCGGATCGGATCGTTATTCTCAATTCGCAGCCGATCGTCAGATGAAAAACATTGCCTCGACTAAGGTATCGATCGGCTTTATCTCAACAATACTAGTATTAGTGGCTAGTGCTGTTGTAGCTTACAACAGCATCAATTCTGTCGCCGAAAATAATCGATCGACAATTGCCAGCGGACGCATTCTCACGATGCTAGAAAAGATGATTTCTACTTTAAATAATGTAGAAATCGGTCAGCGAGAATACGCACTAACAAACAATCCTCAATATCTTACCGCTCGTCGGATCGATATCGACAGGTTACGGGAGCAGTCAAAGTCGTTGGTACAGTTAAAATCCGATCCGGCAAGATCGGCACTGAGCAATGCGCCAATGTCGCCGCAACTTACCGAATTAGAGCAAACCTTCGATCTTCACCTCAACGAATTAGCTGCCACAATCGCCTCTCGCCAGTCACGAGTACTAACCCCCGCGCGTCAAATCGTGCTAACCCAACAAGGGCAGCAAGCGATCGATCGCATCCGCCAAATGACGACGGATTTAAGTAGATCGGAACGAATCGCGCTCGATCGCATCCAAGCTCAGTCGAGACAGAGTTTAGCAGATACCCAAATTGCCTTCGGGATTTCGGGGTTGCTCGATTTATTATTACTGGCGATTTTGTATGGATTAGTCAACTGGGATTTAATTGACAAAGAACAAGCCGAATCAACATTGCGCGACTATGTTGCCGAATTTGAAGAGCTATACGACAGCGCACCATGTGGTTATTATTCGCTCGATGCCAATGGTAGATTTTTAAGGATCAATCGCACCGGGTTGCAAATGTTAGGTTATGAAGCAGCCGAAATTGTCGGGCAAAAACGGTTTGTAGATTTGCTTGCGCCAGAAAGTATTCACACATTTAACGATAATTTTGCGGTAGTCAAAACACGCGGCTGGATTCGAGATATCGAAATTCAGATGGTTCGTAAAGATGGCCAAATCGTGCCGATTAGCGCGACAGTTATCGCAATTCGTGACGAAAATGGTAACTATCTCAGTAGTAGAGCGACAATCATCGATATTAGCGATCGTGTGCGCTTGCGAAAGCAATCTCAACTATCTACCGAAATTTCCCAAAAAATTCGTCAATCTTTACAACTCGAAGAAATTTTACAGACTGCTGTCGAAGAAGTCCAAAAATTATTAGCAGTCGATCGCGTTTTAATATTTAGGTTCGATCCAGATGGCTCTGGGACTGTAGTTCAAGAGCAAGTCAACGCAGATTATCCCGCAGTACTGGGGAGTAAAATCGCCGATCCTTGTTTCGATCGCAGCTATTATGCCCGATATGCCCAAGGGCGGATTTATTCTATTGCCAATATTACTCAAGCCGGATATGTAGACTGTTATGTCGAATTTTTGCAGCAATTTGCAGTTAAGGCAAGTTCGATCGTGCCAATTTATTTGCGCGATGAATTGTGGGGTCTATTAATAGTCCATCACTGTCAGTCACCGCGACAATGGCACCCTAGAGAACTAGAAATTATGGTGCAAATTGCCAATCAAATTGGCATTGCCCTCGCTCAAGCGCAACTGCTCGAACGCGAACAGCTCCAACGCCAAGAATTAGTCAGATCTAATGCCGAATTAGAACAGTTCGCACACATTACGTCGCACGATCTTCAAGAACCGCTGCGGATGATTATTAGTTATCTGCAACTCTTATCGCGTCGCTATGAGGGCAAATTAGATGCCGATGCCGATGAATTTATCGGCTATGCCGTCGATGGTGCCACCAGAATGCAAGCCTTGATTCAGGCATTACTTAGCTATGCGCGCCTCAGTAGCCGCAAACAGCCCTTTGAGGCTGTCGATTGCAATATCGTAGTCCAAGATGCCATTGCTAACCTCTACGTGGCAATTAAAGAGAGTGGAGCGAAGATTTCGGTCGCGCCACTGCCGATAGTTTGGGGCGATGCCACTCAATTAATCCAGCTATTTCAAAACCTGATTGCCAATGCCATTAAATTTCGCGGTGAAATTCCACCCCAAATCGAAATTCGGGTTAAATTAGCCGATGCTTTTGGTGCAGCCGTCTCTGCCGATGCATCCTCATCGATCGCCGACGAGCTGGCGATGGCATCGGCTTGGTGCTTTTCAATTGCCGATAATGGCATCGGCATCGAACCTCAATATGCCGATCGCATCTTTACGATCTTTCAACGCTTACATACACAAGTCGCCTATCCCGGTACTGGCATGGGGTTAGCCATCTGCAAGAAAATTGTCGAACGTCATGGTGGTACAATTTGGGTGGAATCAACGCCCGATCGATCTAATTTAGAATCGCAGCATCCAAATATACAGCAAACTTGTGACGGAGCGATATTCTACTTTATAATCCCGGCAGTAGGTAGTACCACTCCGCAACATGCCCATAAACAGCCGCGCCATTGAAATTTTACTCGTCGAAGATAATCCAGGGGATGTCAATCTCACCCGTCTGGCTCTGGCCGATCGAGAAATCAATGTTCATTTAAGCGTAGTGGCAGATGGTGTAGAAGCGATGAATTTTCTCCACCGTCACGGCGAATATCGTCAGGCTATTCATCCCGATCTGATTTTACTAGATTGGAATTTACCCCGCAAAGATGGTCGAGAAGTCCTAGTTGAGATTAGAGCCGATGAAAGATTGCAGCGAATTCCGGTTGTCGTACTTACTACTTCCCAAGCTGAGGAAGATATTCTCAAGGCATACAATCTTCATGCCAATTGCTACATTACCAAGCCTGTAGATTTCGATCGATTCGTCCAAATCATCCAGTCGATCGAAGATTTCTGGTTCACGATCGTTCAATTACCTTCGGAATAGGTTTTAGGCTTTAGGTTTTAGGTTTTAGGTTTTAGAAACAATAGCACTCCTTACTCCCTACTTCTTACTCCTTACTCCTTACTCCCAGTCCCCATACCCAGAGCGCAGCATGACTACTGTCCTCAACATACTGCTAATTGAAGATAACCCTGGCGATATTCGATTATTGCAAGAAATCTTGCGAGAAGAGAGCGCGACCAAATGCTACATTACCCCCGTAATGACATTAACTGCCGCAATCGACCAATTATCGAAATGCACTGGAGATCGCCATAATTCCAGCCACAGCCAGTTCGATGTAATTTTGCTCGATCTATCCTTGCCAGATAGCCAGGGCATCGCTTCATTTCTAAATTTGTCCGATCGCAACTATAATATTCCGATTATCGTCCTGACGGGGCTAGACGACCAAGATCTGGCGATTTCTGCCGTGCAACAAGGCGCGCAAGATTACCTCGTCAAAGGACAAGTCGATAGTAACTTATTAATGCGATCGATTCGATATGCGATCTGCGCGAACGAGCCGAAGCTGCCGTGCGCCAAGCCAAAATCGAACTCGAACGACGAGTGATCGAACGTACTCGCGATCTCCAGCAAATCAACCATCGGCTCGAACTCGAATTGCTCGAACGCCAAAAAGCCGAAGCAGCACTAGATATTTCGAGATCGCGGTTTGCCGCAATTTTAGAAATTGCTAGCGATGCCATTATCGCCATCGATAGCGATCTCCAAATTACCTTGTTCAATCAAGGAGCCGAGCAAATTTTTGGTTATCCAGCCGCCGCCGCGATCGGGAAATCGTTAGATCTACTGCTCCCCACAGGTTTTATCGATGTCGATAATTGCCACCATTCGCAAATAACATCTGAGTCGGAATCTCATCTGGAGCCACCCCAGCAAACCAGAAGACAAGTTATCGGTACCAGAAACGATGGCACCCAATTCCCCGCCGAAGCTTCGATTTCGTATTTAGAACTGGGGACAGAAAAGGTGTGTACGATGATTCTCCGCGATGTCACCGAACGCCAACAGATCGAAAATGACTTGCGCGATGCGCTCCAAAAAGTCAACTTCCACTTCGAGAATTCGCCCTTTGCCGCGATCGAATGGGATCGTGAATTTAGAGTCAGTCGCTGGTCGGCAACTGCCGCCAAGATTTTTGGCTGGTCTGCTCCGCAAGTTATGGGCAAACGCCCCGATGAATGGCAATTTGTAATTCCTGAAGATGCCGAGCGGATCGCCCAAGTGAGGGCACGATTGATTTCTGGCTTAGAAACTAGCAACGTCACCATTAATCGTAACTATTGTCAAGATGGCACAATTATTAATTGCGAATGGTACAACTCCATTTTGCTAGATGATGCGGGTCAGATGGAGTCGGTATTTTCGTTGGTACTAGATGTCACCCATCGTCACCAGATCGAAAAGATGAAGGAAGAATTTATCGCGGTTGTCAGTCACGAGCTACGCACGCCGCTGACCTCAATTTATGGTTCGCTGAAAATGCTCGATAGCGGCTTGTTAAATCATCAACCAGAGAAGGAAAAACGGTTATTAACGATTGCGGTAGAGAGTACCGATCGCTTGATGCGGCTGGTCAATGATATTCTCGATATCGAGCGGATCGAGTCTGGTACGGTACCAATGGTCAAATCGGTCTGGAAGGTATCGGAATTAATGACCAAAACTGTTGAAGCGATCGAACCCCTCACCGATAAAGCTGGCATTAAGTTATGCGTCAGCAATACAGGCGGACAAGTTTGGGTAGATGGCGATCGGATGATTCAGACTTTTACCAATTTACTCGGTAATGCCATTAAGTTTTCACCTAGCAACAGTACGATCTGGTTTTCGGCTACTAAACGAGCCGGACAGATGTTATTTCAAGTTCGCGACTGTGGACGCGGAATTCCAGCAGATAAATTAGGGTTAATTTTCGAGCGATTTCAGCAAGTCGATGCTTCTGATGCCCGCAGTGGTGAAGGTACTGGCTTGGGTCTGGCGATTTGTCGGAGTATCATCCAGCAACATGGCGGTCAGATCTGGGTAGAAAGCATTCTGGGCGAAGGTAGTACGTTTTCGTGTATATTACCGCGATCGCCTTCAGCTCAAGATAGTCAGCCATCACAAGGGGTATCCACTACTCCCGCCTGGATTGGTTCTAGTGCTAGTCGCGCTTAACGTCATTGGATCGGGATGTCCGTTGAAGGTAGCTTCTGATTAAAGAATGTATGACTCCCAGCTTCGTTTACGCACCGCCCTGAAATAAATTTGCAGATGCGCGTACGCCTCTGTTCCCCGACGGTTGAGCGCAACCTTGCAGTGGCTAATAGCTCAAGTTCGTTGAAACGAACTACCAAATTAATCAGTTCGTTGAAATAAACCTTTGCTATTGGCTCTTACAAAAATTTTTCAGTTCACTTCAGTGAACTTCTGCTATTAGCCCCTGCTTGGTGCGCTAAACCGTCGGGAAACCCGACGAGCGCGCATCCGCAAATTCATTTCAGGGCGGTGTCTGAGCGAAGCAAATAGATTCTGGCATTTTTAGATTTATGTATAGAACCACCCTGGATTACTGAGGAGACAGGGGCTGGGAGCGAAAAGTGCGTTCATAAGGTTCCCCCATGTCAAGCACCTTTTCAAGAGAAACTGGATAAATTCTCAATCCAAAATCTTCCTAAATCCTAAAACCTAATCCCTGACTTTAAATGAACGATTAAAGCTTGCAAACCGAGCTGATAACTGTGCGCGCCAAAACCACTAATCTGACCGATAACGATCGGGGCTAAGTATGAATGGTGGCGGAATTCTTCGCGCTTGTAAATATTACTTAAATGAACTTCTACCGTCGGAATTTTCACCGCAGAGATCGCATCGCGAATGGCAATACTAGTGTGCGTATGTGCGCCAGCATTAATGACAATTCCATCGTGAAGCTCGCGCGCGTCATGGATTTTATCGACCAAGCTGCCTTCATGGTTGGATTGAAAAGACTCGATCGCGGTATTAAACGACCGACCCAACTCAATTAGTTGGGTATCGATCTGCGCTAGAGTTGAAACTCCATATATGTCTGGCTCCCGCAATCCTAATAAATTGAGATTTGGGCCGTGTAAAACTAGAATGCTCAATTGAGGAGCATTACTATCGATCTCTACCATTTACTCAGTCTCCTAACTATCTCGATCTCCGCAGTCTGTCGTCTACAGGGATGGGGATTAGTTCTGGTTCTGGCTGCATTTCTGGGCCTAATATTGCTTCAATTAACTTGCCAGCCCAGTGCTTGATTTTTTCGAGCACTCTTTCGATATATTCCATCAGATAGCTTACTCCAAGAACGACCTAACCGAAACCAGGATATCTACCGACCATTCAGGTGAGGTCCGATCGGGTGAATCACAAGTTTGGGTCACTTACTGTTACCTATTGTAAAGCTAAATCTCATGAAGATGTGGGAGCGATTTGGCAGCTCGTCGGCGCAAACTAAGACTCATTCTCACCTGAACCCCATGCCTAGAAGACATTTGCACCCATAATACAACCAATAAATTCAAGTTATTAATTAAATATTAAGATCGTCATAAAACATTTCGATCGGAGGATAATCGCCGATTGCGATCGGCTACAATCCTTCCTCAGATTGAGTTTTAGGCGGAAGCAGATAAATTAAGCCAGAAATGAGAGTCAAAGCGACAGAGATCCAAAAAGCGGCTAATCCATAAAAATGCCAGTTGTCAATTTGCCAGGGGAAAGACGTTGACGAGATGGGTGCAATGAGGATTGCGATCGCGATAATTTGGCTGACAGTCTTGATTTTGCCCCAATTATTGGCACCACTAATCTGAGTTTTACCGACTCGCCACCCGGCGATCGTCAGTTCTCTGGTGAGAATTAAACAAACCCCCACTGCTGGTACTAAATGTAATTCGATGAGGATTAATAGCGGAATCAAAATTAGCAACTTATCAACCAACGGATCTAAAAATTTACCCAGATCGGTGACTAGATCTAGTTTACGAGCAACGTAACCATCCAACCAGTCAGTCAAAGCAGCCAGTAAAAATACCCCAAAACCCACCCACCGAATGCTCGATCGATCGCTATAAAGGCAATAAACAACGATCGGTAAACCCAATAGCCGCGAAAGTGTAATCGAGTTTGGTAAATTCATCGTCTTAAATGGTGGGAAGAGGTGATTTTATGGGCATACTAGTTTAAGCCGTCAGTCCATAGCACTACAAATATAGATTACCTCTCAAGGAGGCAATGCTCAGGTAATCGGGGGATAATGACAAAGTGTAAACGCTCTTGCTTTTGTAAATAAAGTTGTCACAGCAAGCTGCGAATTGCTGGGGCTGCATCAGTTCTCCTTTTGAGTAGATTGAAACCCAGAGTATGGATAATAGATACAACAACATTCAAGCACCAGCACAGCTTTCCGTTAGGGAAGCGATGGCTTCGATACCGTTCCTGAGTGAATTACCAGCCGCCGCGATCGAACCAGTACTCGATCGAACTGCCATTCGCCATCACCCAGCCAATCAAATGATTTTACTGGAAAATGACTGGGGTAGCTCGGTTTACTTTGTCTTGAGCGGCTGGCTCAAAATTCGGACTTATAATGCCGACGGGCGTGAAATTACGCTCAATATTGTCGGTAGGGGCGAAATTGTCGGCGAAATGGCAGCATTAGAGCCAGTCCCCCGATCTACAGATGTATTGAGCTTAACTCCAGCCACGATCGTCAATATTCCCGCCGAAGATTTTGTTAGACTGCTCAAAACCGAACCCCTAGCCGGAATTAGGCTGGCACAACTAATGGCGAGAAGATTGCGCCAAGTCAATCGCCGTCTGCGGTTGCGCGAATCGAATAGTGCCTCCCGCGTTGCCGATACGCTGTTATTTTTAGTTGAAGGGCAAGGTAAATCTGTGGCGAGTGGTGGTGTCGAGATTCCCAATCTACCACACCGCGAACTCAGCAGCATGAGCGGTTTAGCCCGCGAAACTGTCACCCGCGTACTCACCAAAATGGAAGCAGCAAAACTAATTTCTCGCGATCGTGATATCCTCCTCATTCCCGATGTTGCAGCTTTAGAAGCAAGTATCGTCTAGTGGATAGTGGATAGTGATATTCCTACTCTTTACTCCTTACTCCCCGCTCCTAGAACGTTAAAATCGATCGAATCGCCTCACCCCGGTGCATTGCATCAAAGGCATCATTTACCCGATCGATCGGCATTATCTCACTAATCAAATCGTCGATATTAATTTTCCCATCCATATACCAATCGACGATTTTGGGCACATCCGTGCGCCCCTTAGCCCCTCCAAAAGCCGTACCCTTCCAAACCCGCCCCGTTACCAATTGAAAGGGTCTGGTGGCGATTTCTTGCCCTGCTCCAGCCACGCCGACGATCGTACTCACGCCCCAACCTTTATGACAGCATTCCAGAGCCTGACGCATCAGTGTGGTATTGCCGATACACTCAAAACTATAGTCAGCACCACCCTTAGTCAAATCCACTAAATAGGGCACTAAATCGCCCTCAACTTCCTGCGGATTGACAAAATGAGTCATCCCAAATTTTTCAGCAAGAGGACGTTTAGCCGGATTGATATCTACGCCGATAATCATATTTGCCCCCACCATTCGCGCCGCCTGAATTACATTCAAACCTACGCCACCCAACCCAAATACCACCACATTCGCACCCGACTCGACTTTGGCAGTATTAATCACCGCGCCAATCCCCGTCGTTACCCCGCAACCGATTAAACATACCTTCTCAAATGGTGCATCAGGGCGAATTTTCGCTAGGGCAATTTCGGGAACTACCGTATAGTTAGCAAAAGTCGAAGTCCCCATATAATGGTGCAACATCTTCCCCTCATAAGAAAAACGACTGCTCCCATCGGGCATCACCCCTCGCCCTTGCGTGAGCCGAATCGCTTGACAGAGATTAGTTTTACCACTGAGGCAATAATCGCAGTGACGACACTCCGGCACATATAAAGGAATCACCCGATCGCCCGGTTTAAGGCTCGTGACACCCGATCCAATCTCGACAACTACCCCCGCCCCCTCATGCCCCAATATCGCAGGGAATAAGCCCTCTGGGTCGGCTCCAGATAGGGTATAAGCATCGGTATGACATACTCCTGTAGCCTTAATTTCGACGAGGACTTCTCCCGCCTGTGGCGGCGCGAGATCGACGGTGGTAATTTCTAATGGTTTACCTGCTTGGAAGGCAACAGCGGCTTTAACTTGCATGGTTAGGTGTAGAGTGTGGGCTTATTACTATTCAAACAGATTTTGAGGGAGCGGGCGATCGTTTTTAGGATAGGCTACGCTAACGATCTCCATACATCGCAGTTACACTTAGGTTGAGAGTCGCCTGGAGACTGAAGTCTCCGCTGATGATGCAAAGTCCGCCTTCGCGGACTAATAAGTACCTAGACAAAATTAATTGCATAATTCTCTCCAAATTCTCTAAGAATTTTTTCGACAGACAATACAAGAGCTTGCCAGCTAGAATAAGCATTTATTTCAATCCATTCATAT
>NZ_JANYJC010000287.1 GCF_025361915.1 Chamaesiphon sp. GL140_3_metabinner_50 | reverse complement strand
TACTGAGAACATCTTAACCTATAGTAATTGGGGCGCATGTCTTCACCCCGAAGATCGCCAAGCTGCTGAGGCAAAAATCGGGCAAGTTTTATTCTGTGAGACAGAATTTGAGCTGGAATACCGCGTCATTCATCCCGACGGTAATATCAAGTTTATTAAAGTCTATGGTTTGGTGCAACGGGACGATCGAGATCGTCCGTATCGCGCAGTAGGCATCCATCTCGATATCAGCGCAGCTAAACTAGATGAAGCGATGCGGCTGCAAACCGAACGCACAATCGCCCAACAAGCCGAACGCGAATTTGTGTTGCGAGAAATGACGCAGCGAATTCGGAGATCGCTAGATCTCCCGACCATTTTTGAGACAGCCGTGCAGGAAGTTCGCCAATTTTTGGCAACAGATCGCGTCGGGATCTTCAAATTCGATAACGATTTTAACTTCGATCGGGGTGAATTTGTTGCCGAAGCTGTCGCCGACAGGTTTGAATCGATTCTGGGCGCAAAAATTCACGATCCGGGCTTTGGCAACAAATTAGCCTGGTTCTATCAACAAGATAAAATTAATGCTGTCGAAGATATCCACGCTGCGGGGTTACTAGATTGTGAAGTTCGGGTATTAGCTCAATTTCAAGTCCGGGCAAACTTAGTCGTACCATTATTTAACGGCCCTAACTTATGGGGGCTGGTATGCATCCATCATTGCGCCACACCACGCACTTGGCAAGAAAACGAGATTAATTTTATCAAACACATCGCCGAACAAATCGGCATCGCCATTCAACAAGCCACCCTGTATGAAAAAGTTCAATTAGAACTAGAAATTCGCTGGCGCGCGGAAGAATCGATCGCACTCCAACTCAGGCAGCAACGGACATTAGGCAGCATCGCCCAACAAATTCGCAATTCATTAAACATCGACGATATCCTCGCCACCGCCACCGCCCAAGTTAAAGACTTAATGATGGTCGATCGGGCGATCGTCTGTCAAATTAGCCCGATCGATCTCAAGCTGCGGGCGGTTGCCGAAGTTGTAGCACCAACACATACCCCGCTTGTCGATCTGCATCTGGAGCGAGAACCATTAAGTAACCAAGAAATTGAATTTTATCTGTTGGGGCAACCCCGAATCGTGCCAGATGTAGCACAGGATATTTGGTCGCTGCGATGGCCAGAATGGGCGCGGGTGGCTGGAGCCAAGTCTAAAATTGTCGCCCCGATTTTGCTGCGATCGAACGATAGTGACACTCAGTACTGGCTCGATCCTAGCGATCGCGTTCAATTATGGGGCACCATTAGCGTCCATACCTGTAGTACCCAGCGAGACTGGCAAGATGCCGAAGCCCAATTACTCCAGCAAATTGCCGATCAACTGGCGATCGCCATCCAGCAGGCAAATCTGTTCGAGCAGCTCCAACGAGAACTCACTGAAAAACAGCAAGCCGAAACCCAATTACTCCAGAGCAACCAACAACTCGCCATCTCCAACCAAGAACTCGCCCGCGCCACCCGGCTCAAAGATGAGTTTTTAGCCAACATGAGCCACGAACTTCGCACCCCGCTCAATGCCGTGCTGGGCATGTCAGAAGGCTTACACGACGAGATTTTTGGCTCCATCACCGATCGCCAGCGCAGTGCGATCGCCACCATCTCTAAAAGCGGCAAACAGCTTCTATCCCTAATCGAAAATATCCTCGATTTATCCACGATGGCAGCCGATAACTTCCAGCTCGAAACTACCAATGTATCCGTTACCAATCTTTGCCACAACAGCCTGCTGCTCGTCAAAGAAATCGCCCTCAAAAAACAACTTAAACTGCGGCTAGAACTGCCCGATTACCTCAAACATACCAACATTCAGGTAGACGATCGCCGCTTTCGGCAAGTCCTCCACGATTTACTCAGTAATGCCGTCAAATTTACCCCACAAGGCGGTCGAATTACCCTAGATGTGCGTTTAGTCCAAATTACCACCCCACTGCCAGACGATCGATTTAAGGGCAATCCCGCAGTTATCCCCCTAGTCGATCGGGCATTCCCCCCCCAACAACCCGCCACCGCCGCAGTCCCCTGGCAAATTGCCTTCTCGGTTGTCGATACGGGCATTGGCATTAAACCCGAACATCTGAGTCAACTGTTCCAACCCTTCGTCCAGATCGATAGCAGTCTCAATCGTCAATATGCTGGGACGGGATTGGGCTTGGCACTAGTCAAACGGATTGCCGAAATGCACGCGGGTACCGTTAGCGTTCAAAGTCAGGTCGATCTTGGCAGTTGCTTTACCGTCTCGATGCCCTTTTGCCCAACTGACGAACCGTTGGCGTTGGCGAAGCCTCTCGTTCGCGGAGCGTCTCGGAGAGAAGAGAAGCCTCTCGACGCGAGAATCGTGCCGCCTGGATTATTGACCCAAGCTCCACCCCCAGTTAGCGATGCCCTCCCCTCTAACGCCATCAAACAACACCCCGTAATTCTGATTGCCGAAGATAATCCAGCGAATATGGAAACCATGACAGGCTATCTAGAAAGTCGCGGTTATCGACCGATCGAGGCGGAAAATGGAGTACGAGCGATCGATCTTGCCCGATCGCGCCAACCCGATCTGATTTTGATGGATATTCAGATGCCCGACCTCAATGGCTTTGAGGCGATCGCCCGCCTCCGCCAAATGCCTGAGTGTGCCAAGATTCCAATTATTGCCCTGACAGCTCTAGCCTCACCTCCCGATCGCCAGAAATGCCTCGATGCTGGTGCCGATCGCTATCTCACTAAACCTGTCAAGCTCAGTCAACTCGTCGCGACGATCGACACACTAGTAAACGGCAAGTAAGCCACTCTGACAAATTTTACTTCGATCGACTCGATAATACATAATGTGTTTGTGACGATCGCTACATTAATCCGCCATCCGAGCGTTTAATCATCATCAATAAAGATCGAGTCGATCTGTTTTTCGCTCAATTTTGGATCGAAACTATTCTTTGTGACAATTGCTACATTAATTTTTAGATCCCATGTTTCACGCATTATCTAAATATTACAATTAAGCGATTTCTATTGTAGTTATATACATCTACATGTATCCCCGACCGAACGAGGCTATACATTTTATACAGACATATCTCGATTAACTATTTAGGCTAAAACTTGTATAACTCGCTTCTATAAGCAAGTTCAGATTTACCGATCGAGCCTTGAATCGAACTTTCTCAACTACAAAGTTCCGTATGCTGTTGTGCTAAAAGCAACAAATGTATCGAATTATATATTCTTATGCTAAGGTTATTAAAAGTATTTTTACAAATAAATATAAAAATACACATCAAATAATTGGGTATTTATCATGGACAATGCTGAAAACATCTCTACGGTAGAAAAGCAAATCGGTTCATCCAAAAATATCTACAGTAGTGAGATATTGCCCTTAGAAAAGCACCAATCGATCGAGAAAAGTGGGCAAATAGGATTTGATGTAGAACGATTGCTACCCAAGCAAACTTATATTGAGTGTGGGGTAGAAAAATTAACCGCACTCGTTAATGCCGTCGGATTGGGCGGACAAGTCGATCGAATTACCGAGATTTTTCAGAACCTAACGACCTCATGGGGCGATCGTCGAGTAGGAGAGACATCAACCTGGAAATCCGATGTTTCCGACGATTGCGCGCCCTTTGAATTTTCGCTAGCATTAGCACCCGATCGCGCCGAACTCCGCGTCTTAATTGAAGCCCAGGGCACAGCACCCGATCTGTACACCAATTGGCAAGCCGGACTCGAACTCAACAAGTACATCGCCCAGCATTTTAACGTCAGCCTCGATCGGTTCGAGCAGATTGCCGATCTCTACACCCCCGCCAATCCAGAAGCTAAATTCTCGATGTGGCACGCAATCTGCTTCTATCCCGACAAAGAGCCATCTTTTAAACTTTATCTCAATCCTCAAGCCCAGCAACCGAGCCGAGCGGCGGCAATTGTCGAAGAATCTTTAGTCCGACTCGGTTTTACCCACGCTTGGCCGACATTAGCCGAGACCGCAGCGCAACGCGGCCCCGACAAAGATGAATTTGTCTACTTCTCGCTCGATCTCGCTGCCGATACCCAAGCGCGAGTCAAAGTTTATATCCGCCACCAAGATGCAACCCCCGCCGCGCTCGAATCTGCCCTGAGTGCCGCTCGTAACTATGTACCTGGCGACGCGATCGAATTTTGCAAAGCAATGGCACCAGGTCAAACCTCATTTACTGCCAAGTCAGCAATTTCAGCCTTCTCTTGGGTGGTCGGAGATGATGCTATTCCTTCTAGTAGCACGCTACACTTACCAATTTCTAACTATGCGACAGACGATCGGGCAGTATGCGATCGCCTCGATCTATATTTTATCGAACGTGGGTTACCCGTCTCTACATATAACTCAGCAATCACAGCGTTGACTAACCGTAAATTAGAAGCAGGAATAGGGATGCATTCCTATACTTCATTACGCAGGGACAAACAGCAAAGACGAGTAACGCTGTACCTCAATCCAGAAGTAAATGCAGTTCGACCTCCACGGAAAATGAGTACGGTACAACCAGCACAATCATCGCGTTCGCTGGCAGAAATGGTTCATTATTATGAAGAATATACGGTAGCTCATCACCCCTTCTTGCAACGACTACAACGAGAGGAAGTCAATCCGGCACATATTTGGCTGTTATTTATGAATGTTCGCGAGGGTGTTGTTACGCACTTTACCCGCCTACTTGCCAATGTTGTCGGTCGAGTCGATGATGAAAGAATTCGCTGTATTCTGACCAAACAGCTAAATGAAGAATTAGGGAATGGTAATATCAATGCCGTCCACCGCAAACTGTTCGATCGATTGATTTCTGGCATCGATGCTTGGCGAATGGCATCTTTCACTGAGGAAATGTTAATTCCCGGTCGTGAGTATAGCCAAAACTTAGAGGCAATTTATGTCGATCTCGATTGTTATGAAGGAGTCGGTGCGGCAATTTTAATGGAGATTCATGGCAAGCAGTTCGATCTATGCTTAGGACAAGAATTTCGGAAGACAAATATAGAGCTTTCTAAAATTGCTTGGCTGACTATGCATGAAGAAATTGAGATCGATCATGCCGATGAAGCTTTAATTCTGGCTCGTTTTCTTGCTGACTCAGCACCAGGTACATTAGCTGCCAAACAAGGAGCAGAAAAGACTCGGATCGCGTCGTGGAAATTTCTCGATCGATTGTACCGACTCTGCTTTTGTTAAGCCGGATTTCCAATAGCCTCTCAGAGGATGAATGGATGCGTCGGATAGTTTGCTACTTAGATCCTAGAGAATCCCCCCAACCCCCCTTTTTAAGGGGGGCTTAAAGTCCCCTGATTGGTGCGCTGCCTTGACCCAAACATCCTCCTACAAGAATAATTGCAATGCAAGCCCCAGATTTTACGCATCTACGCCAAAATTTTCCGCTGCTAAACCAACGGAATTATCTGGGGACTCATTCTCTAGGGCCATTACCGCAGGCAGCATTTTCAGATCTCGAAGCGTACGCTCAGAGCTTATCTATGGGTAGACGCGCTTTACCGCTCTGGCTAGAGCGATACGAGGAAATGTTTCATTTAATTGAAACATTACTCAACGCGCCAACTGGTTCGATCGCGCTTGCGCCCAGTGCTACTGCGGTTCAGGCGACAATTGCGGCAACAATTCAACCGACAGCCAATCGCGATCGCATCGTCATTAGCTCTTTAGATTTTCCATCTTGCCGATATCTGTGGACATCTCAAGCCTTGCGCGGATTTGAGATTGTCGAAGTCGCCGCCGCCGATGGAATGCAGATTGACGCAGCCGATATAGTGGCTAAAATCGACGATCGGGTAGCAATTGTGGCAGTTTCGCTCGTATCCTATCTCAATAGTGCCCGCCTAGATATCCAACCAATTATCGCAGCGGCTCATGCGGCGGGCGCGATCGTGGTATTAGATGCCTATCAAGCCATCGGCACCATCCCGATCGATGTTACCGCGCTCGATGCCGATATCGTCGTTGGCGGCACGCATAAATGGCTTTGTGGTGGGATGGGATTGGCATTTGCCTACGTCCGACCATCGTTAGCAGAGCGACTCGAACCAGTCTATCCCGGCTGGTTTGCCCATCTTCAGCCGACAGCATTTGCCGAGACTTTCGTACCCGCGACAGGCGCGAGACGCTTTCAACAGGGTACACCATCGATCGAGCCAATTTATACCTCACGAGCGGGGCTGAAGTTTGCATTAGATGTGGGTGTAGAGCAAATTCATCAGCGCAATACAGAATTAACAACTTATTTGATAAATTGTGCCGATCGCAATGGTATACCAGTCCACACACCCCGATCTCACGAGCAGCGTGGTGGATCGATCTGTTTGGGTGTCGATCGTGCAGAAATTTTGGTACAGGAGCTGGCAGGATTAGGTATCGATGTAGATACGCGTTCTAACTTGGGAATCCGAGTTTCCCCCCATCCATGTAATACAGAGAAAGATTGTCAGCAACTGATTGAGAGTGTTGTCAAACTTGCCCACCGTAGACAGTCGGTTAAAGTTGGCTAGACTTCGTTTTGAGATCTAAATCCCCCCTAACCCCCCTTGGAAATGGGGGAACCGGATCCGGAAGTCAAGGGGGATTATGCCAGACAAGACCGGGAGATTTTCACCAATTTCGCTTCTAACTAGAGATGTTTATACACGGTAGCTTAAAAAGGGGGAACTGGCTCCGGAAGTCCCCCTTGGAAAGGGGGATTTAGGGGGATTTCACCAATTTTGCGTCTAACTAGAGATGTGTAGACACGGTGGCTTTCCAATGGGGACTTTGAATTAGAGTGAATCGGTAATTTGTTTGCATACGCGATCGAAATCATTCATCACGTCCTGATTGCTAAATCTGATAACTTTAATCCCGTAACCTGCCAGAACCGCGCTCCTCTCTGAGTCATAAATCATTCCTTCCTCCGTATAATGTTGTTGCCCATCAAGCTCAATTGCTAATTTTACAGACGCACAATAAAAGTCCACAATAAACCTGTCGATTGGTTTTTGGCGTAGTATTCTCACTGGCAAATTGTGTAGATACTCTTCCCACAGTTTTCTCTCGGCGGGAGTAGGGTTTTTCCGCATTTGTCGAGCGAGTTCGATAAGATTGTGGTTATACGGCAAGTGAAACGTCGGCATCTTTTCCCTCTTCTTTGAGCAGTGAAATTGGACTCCCCTAGACTTCGTTTCGAGATCCAAATCCCCCAACC
>NZ_JANYJC010000091.1 GCF_025361915.1 Chamaesiphon sp. GL140_3_metabinner_50 | reverse complement strand
GTATTTGGAACGCCACTAGCCGGAATGGTCTTTGGGCTGGAAGTGTTAACGATCGGGACGTTGCGCTACGATGGATTGTTTCCGTGTGCGATCGCGGCAATTATTGGCGCTCGAATTACGCTAGCCTGGGGATTGCACCATCAAGTTTATCAGATTCCGATCGTCCCCGAATTGACAATCTGGGGCATCTTAACATCAATCGTTGCAGGGGGGATCTTTGGACTCGCAGCAAGGCTATTTGCGACCCTGACGCATCAAATTGCGGTATATTTTCAGGCGAAGATTAGCTATCCGCCGTTTCGTCCCCTAATTGGTGGGGTCTTAATCGCGATCGCCATTCAAGTTCTCGGTACTACTAAGTATATTGGTTTAGGAATTCCGACGATCGTGAGTGCTTTTAATACTCAATTACCCCCGTGGGATTTTGCCGCCAAAATTGCTTTCACCACACTCAGTCTCGGATCGGGATTTAAAGGCGGAGAAGTTACGCCATTATTTTACATCGGTGCAACTTTGGGAAATGCGATCGCGCCACTAACAATATTACCCGCGCCACTACTCGCTGGAATGGGCTTTGTCAGCGTATTTGCTGGAGCCGCTAATACGCCACTAGCCTCGACATTAATGGCGATCGAATTATTCGGTGTTCCCACGGCTAGCTATGCGGGAATTGCCTGTATTTGCAGCTATCTATGCTCTGGCAATGTGGGGATTTACCGCGCTCAACGGCTGGGTACGGGTAAGTTTAGCAATCGCCAGGGTGGTTAGGACAGTACAACTAGTGCTGCTACAAACCCGACTTTTTGGAAAAGTCGGGTTTGTGTCCTAACCGACATGGCAACTGCAATAACACGAGTTTCGCCTGCGGGAATCGATTAAAACAGATCCATGTCTGTTACGGCACCCAAACTACTCGAAGACACCAATTTAGCGTATTTACCCAAGATCCCCGTAGTGTAACGCGGTGCGGGTGCTTGCCAGTTAGCGCGACGCTCGACTAATTCGGCATCAGAGACATTTAACTGTAATAACCGAGCAGGAGCGTCGATCGTAATACTATCCCCTTCATGTACGAGTGCGATCGTACCGCCGACATAGGCTTCAGGCGCGACGTGTCCGACTACCATACCGTAGGTACCGCCAGAAAAGCGTCCATCAGTAATCAGCGCGACGCTATCGCCCAATCCAGCACCGATAATTGCTGAAGTAGGGGCGAGCATTTCCCGCATTCCGGGGCCACCTTTGGGGCCTTCCGAGCGGATGACGATGACATCTCCCGCGACAATTTTTCCGGCGAGGATCGCATCTAAGCAGGCTTCTTCAGATTCAAATACACGGGCGGAGCCAGTAATGACGGGCTTTTTGACTCCAGTAATTTTGGCGACTGCGCCTTCGGTGGCGAGGTTGCCTTTGAGGATGGCGAGGTGCCCTTGGGCGTACATGGGATTGTCCCACTGGCGGATGACATCCTGGTCGGCGCGAGGGGTGCTAGGGGTATCGGCGAGGACTTCGGCGACGGTTTGACCGCTGATGGTGAGTGCATCGCCGTGTAATAAGCCATGCTCTAGTAAGATTTTCATGACTTGGGGAATGCCGCCAGCTTTGTGTAAATCGGTGGCGACGTATTTACCAGAAGGTTTGAGATCGCAAATGACGGGGATTTTGCCGCGAATTACTTCAAAATCGTCGATCGATAGGGGTACGCCGATCGTCCGAGAGATCGCTAGCAGGTGCAAGACGGCATTGGTAGACCCACCGACTGCCATAATTACGGCGATCGCATTTTCAAAGGCTTTCCTGGTCAATATTTGCTGAGGTAAGATCTGGTTTCTGACGGCTTCGACGAGGACGTAGGCAGACTTTTCGGCACTGATGGCTTTTTCTTCATCTTCAGCCGCCATCGTGGAGGAGTAAGGGATGCTCATCCCCATCGCTTCGATCGCCGATGACATGGTATTGGCAGTAAACATCCCGCCGCAGGAACCCGCACCAGGACAAGCTTTTTGCTCGATCGCGGTGAGTTCTGCTGCGTCGATTTTACCCGCACTAAATTGTCCGACGGCTTCAAATGAGCTGACGACGGTGAGATCTTTGCCGTTGTGGTGTCCGGGCTTAATCGTGCCCCCATAGACAAAAATCGACGGGATATTCAGCCGTGCGATCGCAATCATCGCCCCTGGCATATTTTTATCACATCCACCGATCGCCAGCACCGCATCCAAACTCTGTCCATTACAGACAGTTTCGATCGAATCGGCAATTACTTCTCGCGATACGAGTGAGTATTTCATTCCCTCGGTACCCATCGAAATGCCATCGCTGATCGTAATCGTCCCAAACATCTGCGGCATCGATCCCGCCGCTCTGAGTGCAGCCTCAGCGCGGAGTGCAAGTTTATTAATCCCCATATTGCAGGGAGTAATCGTACTATAACCATTTGCCAAACCGACGATCGGCTTGGTAAAATCATTATCTCCAAAGCCAACGGCACGAAGCATCGCCCGGTTGGGAGAGCGTTGTACGCCCTGAGTAATAGCCTGACTGCGTTTGTTATCTGACATAAATTTTTTTAAACTCGATCTTCCCAGAAACGGCTGCACTTCTTCGCGCTATTCTCTTGTGAGGGCGGCTTCTGTTTGTGTCTATCTATTCTAGGGGGTAATTGAATCCACAGAGGCAAATTAAATTATTAATTTGTGGCACTTAAATAACTGTCATGTCGATTTTCGAGATCGCTCTCCCATTTGGGTAAAGTAGGGATATCTGAATCGATCGTATCTTTTAACTGCTATGGCTGGCTCCGAACTCACTAATCCTAAATCTGAAAATTCTCCGCTCCACTCCAGTCAACCCGTCCAATCGCGAGTTTCGCCGTGGTTGACCAAAATTATTCATCCCCTCGGCCAATATATCGTTCTTCCTGGCTTCTTTCGCGAGATTGAAATCATCGGTAAAGAGTATATTCCCCACACGGGTGCTGTAATTCTTGCCCCCACTCATCGGACGAGATGGGATGCGCTGCTGATTGCCTATGCCATTGGGCCGTATGTCACGGGTAGAAGTTCGAGAATTATGGTGACTACTGATGAAATGAAGGGAATTCAAGGCTGGTTATTGCGAAGATTGGGGTGCTTTGAGATCGATACCACCAAGCCCAGTCTAGCCGTGATTCGTCATAGTATCGAATTGCTCCATCAAGGCGAAATGCTCACAATTTTCCCTGAAGGTAATCTCATGCGAGATCGGGTGTTGCATCCGCTCAAGGAAGGGTTGACTCGGATTGCCACGCAAGCGTTATCGTTAAAGCCAGATCTAGATCTCAAGATTATTCCAATTAACCTCGACTATGAGCATCCCTATCCCAAATTTCGCGATCGCGTTACCATCGAACTTGGCAAACCACTACAGGTAAACGACTATCAACAATTTTCCAGTAAAACTGGTGCTAAAAAACTCCACCAAGACCTCGTTCGATCTCTCGAAGCATTAACGGCATCGTCTAAGTATTAATAATTGAATGGGAATAAGCTTCAGATCTAGATGGTCACCCGACTGTACCGCACTGCCAGCACTAGATTGAAACTATTTTCTCAAAAAATGGGCGTAATGTATCCACAATTCTCGAATTTCAACTACTAAATTCGATCGATTTGAAGTATACTGTAGCTAACTCAATAATGGTTCCCGGTCGATCTGCGAAGATAGTTGTTTGCACAACGAAACTTCAGTACCTTGACGATTCCAAACTACTCGATCGAATATCTGATGCAGCAGGAACATACCACGTCCTGATTCTGATTCGAGCTGAGGCAATAAATTGGCAGATTGTTCTTGACGAGTGCGTTCTATAGGTGCGGGAGCCACTTCATGTGTTGGCGGACGAAAGCCACAGCCTTCATCGGAGACGATCCACCAATATGCTCCTTCTTCAAAATAAAAACGGACAATAACCTGCTTGTGGGGATCGAGGTTATTTCCGTGTTTGGCGGCGTTTACTAACGCTTCTTGGAGTCCTAATCTAATTTCTGCCTGCCATTTACCAGGTACTCTTGACAACAAACCATCAAGGATCGGACAGAGAAAAAGTGTCGATGCAAAACTCACTTTATCCCATTCAGACTTCACTGGACTTAATACCATAGCAATCTCTTAATCCTCGTATAGCACTCTTGCCGGATTACAATCGCAAACTGCTTAAAAAAACAGCGTGACTTTCGGGTGTGGACGGTAGTTCGATCTGCCGGGAGTAAATACTCCTTTTGATAGATGATTTGATGTCCACGTCTTCTATTATAATTAAATTTTTTTTGTTAGTCTAGGCGATCGACCGTAGCATTTGTATATCAGAACACCCGTATTCTCCAGCTATATCGGCAGGTAAAATCGAAATTATCCTTAGCTGGCAATATTTTGAGCCGATCGATACCTAGATCGAGAGTGTGCTTTAACTACAAATTAAATTATCCGATAAATATGCGTTCAAAAGCTTTCCCCTCAATCGATTGGGGCAGTTTCAACTCCCAATATGGGTGGATAACCGGATGGTCGGTTATCCGCCTTTTGACTGAGATAAATCGGTCAGATCGATTCTCCCGTGGAGAGGCTCCGCCAACGATCTGGCGGTTAGTCGATAGGCTGCACAACGGGTTCGGCTCTTGTTAAAAAGGCGACACACTCTACATGTGCAGTCTGGGGGAAAAAGTCAGCAGGTTGAACGTGGGTAAGTTGGTAATTACCTTGTTCGCACAACACTTGCAAGTCTCTGGCTAGCGTCGCAGGTTTACAACTGATGTAGATAATCTGTGCTGGTTGCATATCCGTCAGCGCATCGAGAACGGCGCGATCGCAGCCAGTACGCGGCGGATCGAGTAAAATAACGTCGGCGGTCATTTCCATTGCTGGTAATACCTCTTCGACTTCACCAGTGCGGAATTCGACATTATTGATACCATTAAGCCTTGCGTTGGCTCTGGCTTGGACTACAGACGTGCCGTGTACTTCGATGCCCACTACTCGCTTAACCCGTTTGGATAGTGGTAGTGTAAACGTACCGATGCCGCAATAAGCATCGATTAAGGTTTCCGTACCTGTAAATCCAGCTCGATCGATAATTAAATTCAGGATCGTTTCGGCTTGTTCGGTGTAGATCTGGAAAAAAGTATCCGCCTTGAGCTGGAACTGAAGATTACCAAAGGTTTCGCTAATATATTCCCGTCCGGCGACACACCGAGTTTCGGTACCAAAGATATTATTTGTGGGTCGTTCGTTCAGATTGAGACATACTCCTACCAGATTTGGGTAGCGTTGCATCCATCGCTGTGCTTGACCTTCAATATCGGGAATGTTGAAATCGGTAACTACCAGCGTCAATAATATCTCACCCGTCCGCCGACCGATCCGCAATAATAAGTGTCGGAATTTAGGACTATTGTCGGGTACGGGTGTAATTTCAGTCACCATCGGTCGATTCCGCAGCTTAGGTTTCGGAACACCACGATCTGTTACACCAGGATCTGCGTACTGACTGACGACGATTTGTACTCCAGTGCGACGCGCACCTGGTTCTCTGGCTCCCTTACTTTCGGGTTGATAAATTTGCCACCCACGATCTTGAATATCTTGCTTAATTTCTGCGAGTAGGGGGTTTAACCGCTCGTCTTGTACCGGACATTGATTGAGATTGACAATTTGGTGTGTACCTTTACGATAGTATCCAGCTTTAATATTACCCGAATCGCTCACACCTAATGGATAGGTAACTTTATTGCGGTAAGCAAAGTTGCCTTGCGCGCCGAGAATCGGTGCGACAGGCGGTTCGGCAAAGCCACCAATCCGTTTGAGAGCTTGAATGACCTGATTTTCTTTGGCGGTTAACTGATAGTCATAGTCGATATGTTGCAATTGACAACCACCGCATTTATCAGCCACGATACAACTAGGACGCACGCGGTGAGGTGAAGCTGTGACTATTTCGAGTAATTTACCATGAGCGTACTGACGTTTGACGGTAACGAGTCTGGCGGTAATGACATCGCCTGTGACTGTATCAGGGACGAATACAACTTGATTCCCCACTCGCCCAACACCTTCGCCGCTCTCGCTAATATCAGTAATTTCAATTTCTACTACATCCCCTTGTTTCAATGACTGGCTGTGAGTAGGCAGCTCGCTAGAAGCATCCGCAGGCAAATTGTCAGGAAACATGATGTGTTTTAGCAAAGGATCGACCCACTATCATAGCAGTATTTGAGAGCGGGGAGATGGGAATAAGGAGTAAGAAGTAAGAAGTAAGGAAGATGATTACTGCTAATTCTCTATCACCTTGTCCCCCAGTCTCCCAGTTCCCCAGTCCCCCAGTTCCCCAGTCCCCCTATCCCCTATTCCCTAAAATATGCCTCGTTCAAATTATGGTAATGCAGTCAAACAACGTGCCGCGCAGTTCTTCAGCGTGTTGCTTGACTATGCCAATGATGAATTAGATGGGGACGAGCGACAATTAGAAAACTTGCAGCGAGATATTCAGCTTAATTGGCAAACCGATAAACGCTGTGCGATCCGGACGAAAGTTAGATATCTAGAACGATTAGTTCAGTTAGCTGGCATCGAACTTAGTAGCGAACAGATTAAAGAATCGATTAAATGCTTGACTGATTTTATCGAAATTATCGAAGACAACCGCACTAGTAAAGGTGGCTCGGAGACTTGGCACTTTACCTTAATTTTATGGTATGACAGGTTCGATCGATCGGCAAATATTCATAAATTCGATACTGAATGGGATCGACGAAAATCACTGCAAAATCTAGCTGATGCTGGGATGACAACAGCGAGAACGGATGAGTGGAGGGAGTTGGTAAAATCGAGCCTGACTGCCCAACACTATTATCGGATTACGACCAATCCTTTAATGGTAGAAGACCGGATTAAATTTAGCCTAGCAGAGGTCTATGTGCCGCTAGGATTGATGGAAAGATCGCCAGAACCTATTTTTGAGGTGCGCGACCGCATCGATGACGGTGGTGAGGAAATTGGGCAAAATATCGTACGCGATCCCGATCGATTATTAGCTCGATTAGTAACTAATACCGAACCAAATCGAATTGGGATTATCGGCGAACCTGGTTCGGGTAAAACGACTTGCTTGCAAAAGTTAGCGGCTGGATTGCTCGATCGACAATTATTACCAATTTGGATTTCACTTGCCGATCTTCAGGGCGAAAGCCTCGAAAATTATCTTTTACAAGACTGGCTAAAACTAGCAACTAAAATGATCGCGATCGATCCAAAAATGCAACAAGATTTAGTCAATCAATTTCAGACAGGAAGAGTCTGGTTGCTATTAGATGCGATCGATGAAATGGCGATCGATCCGAGTATTGCTCTGGGCAATTTAGCCCGTCAATTACAGGGCTGGATCGGTGCGGCACATATAATTGTTACCTGTCGATCGAATGTTTGGGATAGCGGTAAAAATGTGCTTGAAAATTTTACTACTTATCGAAATTTAGGCTTAGATCGCGGCTACAATCGGTCGGTCGATCGCATTCACCAATTTATGCAGGGCTGGTTTAAAGATCGACCAGATCTCAGCGAAAAATTGTTATTAGAACTCGATCGACCTCAATACCAGCAACTGCGAGATGCTATTAAAAATCCGCTGCGATTAGCTCTATTATGTCGATATTGGTTGCGAACTCAAGGCAAATTGCCTAGTACTAAAGCCAGCCTCTATCAACAATTTACCGATACTATTTATGACTGGAAACAAGACAGGTTTACCACGAGTTTAGCTCAACGCCAACAGTTAAATGATGCGCTTGGTAAATTAGCCTTTCAAGCTATAACCTCATCGCCAGATGTAGATAAAAATACCGATCGTTGGCGTAGCCTCTCGGAACGAGAATCGAACCAAAAGCAACACGTCCGCTTTCGACTCCATCATCACAACGTATTAACATGCCTCACGCCAGAGTTACTCGAACTAGCCTTACAACTAGGTTGGTTGAATCAAACTGGAATTTCGATCGCAACTGGCTCTAGAATATATGCTTTTTATCATTCCACTTTTCAGGAATACTTTGCCGCTCGATCGATAACCGATTGGCACTACTTTTTTACTGGCGATCTCAATCGTCAACTACCAATTTTCAGTCCCGATTGGCAAGAAACAATTTTGTTCTGGTTTGGGAGAGGCGATATTTCCCATCTTGATAAAGAAGCCTGTATCGAAGCATTAATTAACTTCGATAAAAATTGCGGTGGCTGTTATTATTATCGGGCTTATTTTCTTGCCGCCGCCGCACTGGCAGAATTTCCCGAATCGAGCCGTGCAACTAATATTATCGATCGATTATTGGCATGGCGATTTGCCGAATTTATTCCCGATCTAACTATTTGGCAATTTTATCCCCTCCCAATTCAAGATGGTGCAAGATTGGCACTCAGACAAGCAGATCGAATAGCGGCAATTGCAGGACTAGAAAAATTTATCCAGGCTATCGAAAATCCCTTCCTGAAATGGCAAGCCGCGCATAGTTTAGGCAAAGTATTCGATCCAGGAAATTCAATTGCTATTCAGGCATTAGCCACTGCGATAGCATCTGTATATAATGGCGATCTTTGTATTAAAATGTGTGAGTCATTATTTAAAATTGATTCCGAATATAACCAAGCAGCAATCGCCAAACTGGTAGATATTATTGGCACTAACAAAACTATATCTCTCACCCGTAAAGCTGCATTTACACTCGGCAAATTATTACTAGATAGCATATCAGTCACTAATGAAAATCGAGAATTGTTCGATCTGGCAATTAATACCATTGTCGCAATCATTGAATCGCCATTAACAACTAAAACAGCAGAGCGCGATCTTCAGAACGAGCGAGTTGCTGCACTAGAAAACCTGCGTCAAATTTATCCCGCGCATCCTGTTAGCCAAATAGAGCTTACGAGCAAACAAACCTTGCCCAGCAGCACTCGCAATCGACACAAAAAAATAGCGCGTCAATACGGTAGCGATATTGCAATTGCCGAACTCGAAAGTAAACTAATAACTATTAATAATGCCGAAACTCAACGCCGCTATGCATATCAATTAGGTAAGTTCCAACCCGGACATCGACTAGCCGTAAATACCTTATTACAATTAATATCTTCCGCACAACCATCGAGCTTTTATAAACGGACTGGTGAATATCTCAAGGAAGTATTAGTAGACGAACAATTACCATTGGTAGTAATGACATTAAAAGATCTAGTGACTGGAATCGAGCTGGGCGATCGATCTCCGTTAGCATTAGAATGTTATAAAATATTGTGGTATTGTGCCGATCGATTACCTTATCGAAAATTTGTCGAAATTTGGGATGAGGATAACCAGCCTTAAAAAAAAATGGCGGTCGTTATTTTGCTAACGACCGCCATTTAAATTTAAACCCCGATTTCTCTTCGTAATGAGTGCAAATGAGTAGCAGCATTACTATAAAAAATAATCAAGAAGTCAATTGATTTATTTGAATCGAATCGCTTGACCTCATATCACTAATATAACCAGACTCAAATCACATTGCCTCAGCCATTTTGCTGTGTGTCGATCGAGGCGAGCAAAAATACTTCAAAACTATGCGAGGATACATGACAAGCTGCAATCGAGTTAGCCGATCGATCCTTGGGTACCAGATGATGAATAATAAGAATCCAGATAACCTCTTTATTGAGATCCCACCCACGCGGCACTCACCGTACCAAGATCGAGTGCCCTCTGCGTTAGATCCAATGGGTGAAATTTATCTCAGAGCCAGAGTTTTGAGAACATTGGGGGGCGGAAATGTGCGATGGTGGGTGCTAATTTCTGGCTGGCTGCTATTTGGCGGTGGATTTTTAGCGATCGCTTGGATTACTATCTCTACACAGTATTATGGCTTAATTTTCCCGTTAGCCATCGCTGCTATTCCATTAGTTTCCCTGTGGAGAGGCACCGCCAAAAAGCTGGCACGGCGGCATAGGGGACATCGCTAGCAGGAGCTATCAAACCCCATCTTCTAAAACATGGCGAGTACTATTCCATGCCAAAATCCCAGCCACAGTCACAATAAAACTCATTCCCCATAATACTGCTTGCAGCCCAAATTGCTCGGTCAAAGAGCCAGCGAGGGCTAATGGCACAGCCACTGCAATATTCACAGCATTATTCTGGAATCCAAATACCTTGCCACGCATCGATTCTGGCGTGCGTTCTTGAACTAGTGTTTGGACTGGTACGGCAACTAAAGAGGCTCCTAATCCTAAAATTCCCGCACATAACAATCCCAGCCATAAGCTTTGCACGAAGGTAAATGTGGCAAGCACGGCACTCATGGCGATAAAGCCAATTAATGGTAACGATTGTTGCTGAATGCGATTGCCAAAATGTCCGATAATTCCAGCACCAAGTACCAATCCAATTCCGGCTGGTGCTACTAAGAAGCCAAATTCTTCGGTTTTTAAGCCTACTTCAGCGGTAAGTTTAACTGCGAGTACGGGTAATGCCGCAATTGTCGCCGAGAAGACGGCTAATTGGAGCATGGCACTCAACAATAACTTGTTGCTGCGGATATAGTCAAATCCTACTTTCAACTCGTGCCAGGGGTTAACATGCTGCGAGTGATGACGAGGATCGATCGGTTCGTTGATTTTTACTAATTGTCCCAACCCGGCTGCGATAAAATAGAGTGAAGCCACCAAAATTTCTCGCGAACCATTTTGACCGAGCTGAGTAACAGCACCCAAAATTGTGGGTGCGATGCCAAAGCCGACAATTACCGAACCTGTGGAGGTCGTCGTAAATAGGGCGTTGGCAGTTAACAGATTTTCTGGTTTTACGACTAACGGGATTGCCGACTGTTCTGCTGGCGCAAATGCTTGGGTTACAGTCGAAGTTAAAAAGTTAATTAATAATAAAACTGTAAATTCTTTCGGCAAAATTGGTAATAATAAAATTAGGCAACCTCGGATAATATCCGCAATTACCATAATCTTTTTTTTAGGATAGCGATCGACGAATATGCCCGCTGCTGCCCCAAATAAAATCGCGGGAATTGTTGTTGCGATGAACAAATAAGAACTAGAAGAAGCTACATACTTGACGGGAACGTGATATGTCGTTAATAAAGCAATCGACATGACCGTCGATATTTTATCAGCAACCTGCGAGACAATTTGCCCAGTCCATAAAAATAAAAACTGAGGGCTTTTAAGTAGAGCCTTAAATCCACTCGCCTCTGTAGGTGTTTTTGCAGGCAACATAGGCTAGTGAAGGGGTAAGGGGGTAAAGGGTAAAGGCGTTGCCTACAGCGCATCATCTAAAACATGGCGAGTGCTATCCCAAGCGAGGATACCAGCAACAGTGACAATACCACTCATTCCCCATAATACAGGTGGCAAACCAAACTTTTCGGCTAAAGGTGCCACAATAATTAGTGGCACGGCAACGGCAATATTAACAGCATTGTTCTGGAACCCAAACACCTTGCCCCGCATCGATTCTGGAGTTTTTTCTTGGATGAGCGTTTGCATTGGCACGGCAATTAATGAAGCACCCAATCCTAAGATACCAGCACAAACTATTCCTAATAATAATTCATGCACGAATGTAAATAAAATCAAGGTGATACCCATACTCATAAATCCGATTAATGGTAATATTTTTTGCTGAATGCGACTACCAAAATGTCCTAAAATTCCCGCACCTAATACTAATCCGATCCCTAATGGAGCCACTAAAGTTCCAAATTGTTCGGGCTTCAAGCCAACTTCAGATGTAAGTTTAATCGATAGTCCGAGTAATGCTGCGATCGTCGAAAATAATACTGCTAATTGCAGCATCGCGCTCAATAATAATTTATTACTCGCCAGATATTGGGATCCCGTTTTTAATTCATGCCAGGGATTCGCTCTCCTAGCTTGTTTGCTAGTGTCGATCCGTTCTTGCATTGCTACTAATTGTACGAGTCCAGCGGCTATAAAATATAGAGACGCTACCAAAATCTCGCGGGAACCATTTTTACTAATATTAGTTACCGCAGTCAAAATTGGTTCGCCAATTCCAAAGCCAAAGATTAAGGAAGTAATCGATGTGGTTGTAAATAATGCATTGGCGGTGAGCAAATTTTCTTGCTTGACAACCAGTGGAATCGCCGATAATTCTGCTGGTGTAAACACTTGCATAACCACTGAGATTGTAAAGTTAATTAATAATAAGATTGCAAATTCTTTCGGCAAAATTGGTAATAATAAAATTAGCAATCCTCTCAAGATATTTGAGACTACCATTACTTGCTTTTTTGGATAACGATCGACAAATATCCCCGCCGCCACACCAAATAAAATGGCTGGAATCGTCGAAGATACCATTAAATAAGAGCCTGAAGATGCCGCATATTTAACGGGTATATTGTAAGTGGTAAGTAACGCGATCGACATTACTAGTAATACTTTATCGGCAACCTGTGAAAAAATTTGCCCCAGCCACAACAATAAAAACGAGCGATTTTTGAGTAGAGCCTTAAATCCACTCGCCTCTGTAGGTGTTTTTGCAGGCAACATAGGCTAGAAAATAGGGGTATAGAGAATTGATGAGCGATCGGTCGATATCGAAATGGTACTAAAGTTGAAGTGCGATCGAGAGCATCTGTAGCGATTGTACCGATAATTGGGTCTGAAAGTTTGGTAACGTAAGACAGTAGCTACAAGAATTTTGCCATCCGATCGACTGCAAGCTGTAATTTAGCTGGCTCGTGTACTAACGCAAATCTCACATAACCTTCTCCAGATTTACCAAATCCGACCCCTGGTGCGGCGGCTACACCTGTCTGAGCGACTAATTCCGTACAGAATGCGATCGAGTCGTGCGCCCATTGTGGGGGGAGCTTTGCCCAGATATACATTGTCGCTGCGGGTGTGGGTACTTCCCAACCGATATTTGCTAGAGCGGTGACAAAAGTATCGCGCCGCTGTTTGAAAGTATCGACAGTATGGCTGACGCAACTTTGTTCGCTATTGAGTGCGGCAACAGCACCATCTAAAATGCCTAGATACTGATTGAAATCGACTACCGCCTTAACTTGGCGCAAGGCTTGAATTAAGTCCCGATTCCCGATCGCATAACCGATTCTAAAGCCGCCCATATTATAGGACTTAGACATCGTAAAAAACTCGATCGAAACACTTTTCTCTCGATCGGCTTGTAAAATCGATGGTACCCTAAGATCGCTAAATACCAGATCTCCATAGGGGAAATCATGCACTAATACCAGATTATGTTGCTGGCAAAAGGCAACAGCCTCCTCAAAGAAGGCTAGGGGGGCGATCGCGGTGGTAGGATTGTGTGGATAGCTCAATACCATCATTCGCGATTTCGCGAGGGTTGCAGCCGGAATATCAGCCAGTACGGGTAAGAATCCATTTTCCGCTCGTAAGGGCATCGGGTGAATTTCACCGCCAGCTAAATACACGCCGCCAGCGTGAGAGGGGTAGCCAGGATCCATCAGTAATGCGACATCGCCCGGTTCTAAGATTGCCAGTGGTAAATGCGCCGTACCTTCTTGAGAACCAATCAGCGGCAATACTTCGGTTTCTGGATCGATATTTACTCCATATTTATTAGTATACCAATTAGCAACGGCTTCGCGAAATAATCGCGTACCATTAAATAGCAAATAACCGTGCGTACTCGGATCGATTAATGCTGACTGAATTGCCTCGATAACGTGCGGCGGGGTAGGTAAGTCTGACGAACCTAACGATAAATCGATTATCTCCTGTCCCAATGCCAGCGCGCGTCCCTTTGCCCGATCCATATCGGCGAATACATTGCTTTTTAATGGTTGGAGCCGTTTAGAAAACTGCATGGTTCTGGACTTTAGGTTTTAGGTTTTAGGTCTTAGGTTTTAGGAAGTTAGGGTGGGTATTGCCTTGATTACTGAGTGGATCCGAAGTAACCATCTAAATTTCAGGCAATTATCATTCATGCTTAGATCGATTGTCGGAGATCGATACTCAGAGGGTGTCTGAAAAGTCTAATCTATTAAGCGTGAATCCTAGAAATCCCCCCTAGCCCCCCTTGGAAAGGGGGGAACCGGATCCGGAAGTCCCCCTTTCCAAGGGGGATTCAGGGGGATTTACCCACCATGAACGGAGCAATTATACTTTTCAGACACTCTCTCATGCCATACTTATTTTTACCGATCGATGCTAAAGATTGCTATCTAGAATAGTGGTGAGTTTATCTTTAGTAATCGCACCTTCTAACGCATGAACGAGTTCGTCGCCTTTGAATAGTCGAATTGCCGGAACACCTTCTACTTTGTAAGCTTTGACGGTTGCGGGATTGGGATCTATTTCCATTTTGACTACTTTAACCCGATCGGCATAATTATTCGCAATCCAGTCGATCGATGGTGAAACTAACCGACACGGCCCACACCACGCCGCCCACAGGTAGACTAATACAGGTAACTCTGCTTGTAAAACTTCACTTTCAAATTGGGCATCATTGATGACTGTAACGCTACTCACTTTAGATAAACTCCGTAAATGACAGTAAGGATCTGATTAACCTCTAGATTAGAGCAAAACGCAACGAGGTGGTAGGGGATAGGTTTTAGGTTTTAGGTTTTAGGTTTTAGGACAGTAGAACTAGTGCTGCTACAAACCCAACTTTTTGGAAAAGTCGGGTTTGTGTCCTAAGCAACATGGCAACTACTATACTTCTTACTCCTTACTCCCATCTCCCCACTCAAGCACGATTCAACCAGATTGCTGTCAAACCAGCATTACCAGCACCAAGATAGTCATCTTCCAAGCTATCGCCGATGTGCCATGCAGATTGAGGCGAACATGGATATTTTGCTAGAGCTGCGGTAAAGATTTCGGGTTGGGGTTTAGCCGCACTAACTTCGGTAGAAATTGTCACTGTCGAGAAGTAGCCAGCTAATTTCAATACTTCGAGGACGGTATGCAGCCGCGAGTCAAAATTAGATACTACTGCTAATTTTACTCTCGATCGCTGCCAGTTGGTCAGAGCTGGTATTACATCGGCATAAATTTCCCAAGCGGCTGGGGTGGTGAAATAGCGATACAAATCTCCAAAAAACAGATCGAAATCCTCAAACTGCTCGATGACTCCCACTGCGGTAAATGTCTGACGATTGATTTCTCGCCACCACTGATATTCACACGCTGGTATGTTTGAAGTGGGAACGCCAGGGAAAATACAGGGAGTAGAGTTTTGAAAAGCTGAATAAAAATATTTATTAACTACATCGGGCGCGCATTTGACACCATATTTACTCGCTATTTCACTGTAGATGTGACCGACACTACCCCTAACGCCAAATAGCGTGCCAAAAGCATCTAGGCAGATAACTGTTGGGAGTGCCAAAGATTTAGGAATATCTAACAGTGTGGAGTAATGATGTTGCATGGCGATCGAGTAGAATGATATCGACCCTAGAACAGGGTTGCTCGGCTCAACAATCCTACCCTACACCCCCGATCGCCTGCTATAGTAATCTACCGATAGCAATAAAATTTTATACCTAAATTTCAATGGACTTAGTAGATGACAAGGCTGTAGTCAAGGAATATTTTAACAATACCGGGTTCGAGCGATGGCAGCGGATTTATGGTGATGGCGAGGTTAATAAGGTACAGCTCGATATCCGTACCGGGCACCAGCAGACTGTAGACACGCTGTTAGAGTGGTTGGATGCAGATAATAACCTGCCAGGATTATCCATCTGTGATGCGGGCTGTGGTACGGGCGTGTTGAGCATTCCCCTGGCGGAGCGCAAAGCCATCGTCAGTGCTAGCGATATTTCCGAAAAAATGGTGGGCGAAGGGCAGGAAATTGCAGCCAAACTGTTCGGTAATAATGATAACCCTAGCTTCAGCGTTAGCGATCTCGAAAGTTTGACTGGTAGTTACCATACCGTGATTTGTTTGGATGTGTTGATTCACTATCCCCAAGCCAAAGCTGCCGAAATGATTTCGCATCTAGCATCGATGGCTCAATCGCGGCTGATTATTAGTTTTGCACCCAAAACTCCATGTTTTAGTGTGCTCAAAAAGATTGGGAGTTTTTTCCCTGGTGCGAGTAAGGCTACCCGCTCTTATCTTCATAAAGAGACAGATATAGTCAAAATTTTGGAAGCACAGGGTTTTACCATCAACCGGAAAGCGACAACGAAAACTCGTTTTTATTTCTCGTGGATGCTCGAAGCAGTGAAGGTAGTTGAAGTTTAAGGGTGGTGGCTTTCAACCTAGCTTTAACAATGATTATGTCGCTCGATCTCTGAATTCTTAGCAGCTATATTTAGCTAATTTATATGTCTCAAATATTACTCGATCGATCTGACCGATCGATCTTGACTCGATTGGTAAAAAGCTTAACTAATAAATGGTTAAAGCAACTAGCTATCGTCACATCAATCTTGGTTTTTACTTGGTTGTTATCTGCGCCAGCTTTTGCCGGAATCGAGGATGATAAATACGATGGAAATGTGTTTGTTTTATATGCTGGTAACGGTTCGCTAGTTCCGGCAAAAATTTCATTGGCAGATTCTTTAAGAGCTAAGAAACCAGCTTTAATTGTATTCTACGTTGATGATAGTACCGACTGCAAGAAATATTCAACCACAATTTCTCAATTGCAAGGCTACTATGGCAAAGCAGCCAGCTTCATTCCCGTAACAGTCGATAGTCTGGCTCTAGACAAAAAGTATCCAGAAACTGAGGCAGGATACTATTATGGTGGTACCGTTCCACAAACTGTAGTTGTCGATAAAAATGGCAAAGTTCAGCTCAATGAAGCAGGTTTAATTTCATTTGAAAAAGTAGATGATGCCATGCGAAATGTCTTCGATTTGTTACCACGTAAAGACTCCGTAGAACTCAAACGTCGGAGCTTTAATGAGTTTAACAGCGAACTAGCAAAATAACATCAGCTTGCATTAATAAGTTGCTTGTTTATAGTTAGAAAAATACGATAAGCATCGACCCTGGTGCAGATTAATTTATTTAGTCTGTACCGTTTTTTTGCGATCTGAAAATCTATTTTCTAGCTTCAGCATGATATTAGTGTGTAAGACAGATTTAACAAATAACGTTAACTATTCAATCTGTTTTTAGTTGGCGATCGTCAGAGAATTAATAATAGCATATCACCGAAATCATTCGATTTGTAGCAACTCAGCCATTAGTCTAAATCTTGACAAAATATCGAGATTTGTATCTTACAATACACAGCTATCAAGATATCAGCATTAGGATCTTCTCTAAATAATTGTGTAAAAACTCAAAGTCAATTATTTTTTTGGTGTGATTCTTGCTAATAGTTAAGGAGCGTTTCGGTTAATGAAAAAGTTGCCTCATCCTAAGGGTTTATTGAGTGCGATTACCCGTCGTCGGTTTATCCAGTATAGTTCTTTGGCTGCTGCTAGCAGTATTGTAGTTGCTTGTGCCAAGAGCGGTGGCGATGCGGCTAAAGATCCGGCACCAGCTACGACAGGAGCAACCCCAGCCACAGCTTCAGCCGCAGATGGCAAAAAAGGGATTAAGGTTGGCGTAATGTATTCAACGACAGGTTCGATCGCGATTGTTGAAAAATCTTTACAAGATGCAACATTTCTGGCGATCGATCAAATCAACGAAGGCACGGGGCCTTGGGCTGGGAAGAAGGGCATTGATGGGCAGATGCTGGAAAAAGTAGTTGTCAACCCAGATTCTAACTGGGATTTGTACAACCAAATGTCGAAGCGATTAATTGATGAAGATAAAGTTGTTTGTGTATTGGGCTGTTATACTTCAGCCAGCCGCAAATCAGTTTTACCAGTATTTGAAGAAAAAGATAGATTGCTCTACTATCCTGTCTATTATGAGGGGAATGAATGTAGCTCGAACGTTTTCTACACTGGGGCGGCACCGAATCAACAAATTACCGATTCGATTCCTTACTGTATTAAAAACTTTGGTAAGAAAGGCTTTTTTATCGGCTCTGACTATATCTATCCCAAAGAGAGCAATCGGATTGCCAAAGCCGAGCTAGTTGCTGGTGGCGGTACGGTTGTCGGCGATGAGTACGCGGCACTGGGTACGACGGAATTCATCACCATTATTAACAAAATCAAGCAAGCCAAGCCTAACTTTATTTTAAGCAATCTAGTCGGCGATAGCATTCCCGCTTTTTATAAGCAGCTCAAGGATGCTGGCATCACTTCCAAACAAATTCCGATCATGGCATTCCCCACGACAGAAGAAGAAATTCAGGCAATGGGGCCAGAGTTTGCTGAAGGACACTTCAGTAGTTTTAACTATTTTCAAACAGTTGATACACCTGAAAATAAGGCATTTGTGGAGCAATTCCGGGCAAAATTTGGTAAGGATCGCGTTACCAATGGTGTGATGGAAGCCGCTTACATCCAAACCTTTTTTATGGCACAGGCGATGGAAAAATGCGCCAAAGAGAAGAAAGAATTTACCACGGCTAATCTGCGCGAAGCAACCAGAGGTCAAGAATTTAAGGCTCCCCAGGGCACAGTCAAATCTGATGCTGACAACTACCATACCTACCTCTATTCCCGGATTGGCAAGTGGAAGGCTGATGGACAGGCAGAAATTGTCTTTGCAACCAAGGCTGCGGTGAAGCCGATTCCGTGGAGTCAGGCACTGTATAAGGGTCGGATGTGCGTTCATAAGACCCCAGACACTCGTGCTAGTTCGATCGTGGAGACGAAGAAACCAATTCCAGTTGCTTTCCTAGACAAACCATAAACTGCTAGCAATTAACAAACAATTTCTGATTCCGGGCGGAATCAGAGATTATCTAGCAATCTTATTCGATCGATCGGGATATCGTCAGGTGTATTGTCCCGTTCGCACGTTTGCGGCTATGCCTTGGCAGAAGGTAATGCAGCAAACATAATATCTGAGTTAGGATTGCTACATTTATTTAACACTTACAAAACACGACACGATTTAGGTCGGGAAAATATGAACGTTTTGCCATTTAATGCCATATCTTCGTTAGTGTATTTGGCCCAAGCCAGTCCGCCAGCAAAAGCGATCGATCCGGTGGCAATTACCAATCAGCTTTTAAATGGGGTGGGGATTGTTGGTATCCTCCTGCTGACGGGTTTGGGGCTATCGATTACGTTTGGGGTGATGCGGATTATCAACCTCGCGCATGGTGAATTCATCATGCTTGGAGCGTACACGACCTTCGTATTGCAAAGCAATTTTAAAATGGATTTATTGATGACAATTCCATTTTCGTTTTTGTTTACAGCCTTAGTCGGCGCATTGGTAGAAGTCACAATCGTCCGGCGACTATACGGACGTGCGATCGAAACCCTACTCGCTACTTGGGGGCTGAGTATCGTCCTTCAAGGTGTCGTTAAGCTGATCTTTACTGCTCAACTCAAGTACGTTAAAGCACCGCCGTATATTCGCGGCAACTGGACACCATTTACAATTGGCGGACAAGCGATCGAAATTTCCTATTACCGCTTGTTTATCATCTTTATGGCGTTGCTGCTGTTAGGAATTACAGCCTATTTACTCTACGGTACGACTTTAGGTAGAGAAGTTCGCGCAGTGACTCAAAATCGTGAAATGGCAAGGTGTTTGGGTGTAAATACCAGTCTGGTAGATATGCTCACATTTGCTTATGGCTGCGGGCTAGCCGGAGTAGCAGGAACAGTCATCGCTTCGCTCAAAAGTGTCGCCCCAGCGATGGGACAAGATTACCTAGTAGATGCCTGGATGACCGTGGTGGCTGGCGGTGTGGACAAGTTAGTCGGCGTGTTGGCGGGTGCGGTTTTGATTGGTGAATCAAATGCCGCGATCGCATATCTACTCAACGATCCTACTGCTAGAGTCATCGTCTTAGCTGCGGTCATCGTTCTAATTCGTTACCGTCCAGAAGGTCTATTTACAGTTCAGAAGCGCGGTTAATACCAAGTTTTAAATCACAATGGAGCGTTCAGAATGGCACAAGCACTCGGTCAAGTTCAACAGTCAAGCTTTATTCCGAAGAAATGGCAGATTATTAATTTAGTAGCTTTACTGATATTTATAATTTTCCCATTTGTAGCTGGCACCTTCCAAACCAACTTGATGGCAAAATTGCTGTTGTTTGGAATATTAGGTGTATCGCTCGATTTGGTGTGGGGATTCACGGGTATTTTAAGCTTTGCCCACGGTGTATTTTTCACTTTGGGCGGATATGCGACGGCATATTATCTCAAGCTAAATTTATCTGCTGCTGCTAATAATTATGGTGGTACCGTTCCCGATTTCATGGTGTGGAACGGGTTGAAAGAGTTACCTTGGTTTATTGCACCTTTACAGTATTTTCCAGTTGCGATCGTGGCGATGGTAGCGATTCCAGCGGGGTTTGCTTACGCGATCGGCTCGTTTATTTTTCGGTCTAAAGTTAGTGGTGTTTATATCACCGTAATTACGCTAGCGATCGCGTCAGCATTAACCACTTTCTTTGTCAGTCAGCAAGCCTATACAGGCGGCACCAATGGGATTACCGATGTCTCGAAGCTGATTTTGTTTGGGATGGTTGTACCGCCGATTGGCATCTATTTTATCATTCTGGCTTTTGCAACTTTGACGATCGCGGGTAGTTGGTGGCTGACAAAATCTAACTTTGGATTAATTCTGCGCTCTATTAAAGAGAACGAGAAGCGTATTTCTTATTTGGGCTATGATGTTGCTAGTTTTAAGATTTTTGTCTGGACACTTTCTGCGGCAATTGCTGGGATCTGCGGCGGTTTATTCGTACCGCTCAACAATTTTATTTCACCAGTTTATCTAGGGGTGGCTTTTGGGACTCAGATTGTAATCTGGGTTGCGGTGGGCGGGCGCGGTACGCTATTTGGGCCAGTCATCGCCGCAATTTTATTAGGTCAGCTCCAAAATTCAGTCGATCGAATTACCCAGGATTGGCAGTTGATTGTCGGCATCATTCTTATGGTGGTGGTGCTATTTTTGCCGGACGGACTAATGAGCTTGTTACCAAATAAGTTGTTTTCAAGTAGTTCTAATAAATTAGAGAAAACTTAAAATTAAAAGTACTATGAATTCGCAAGCGTCTGTTTTATCAGTCAAAGATCTCAAGGTAGTTTTTTCTGGTTTCAAAGCACTCAAAGGCGTTAATTTAGATGTCGGTACTAATGAAATCGTGACCATTATTGGCCCGAATGGAGCTGGTAAGAGTACATTACTCGATGCGATCGTCGGCAAATCTCCGGTAGCTTCAGGACATGTATATTATCAAGGTCAGGATATTACCAATAAAAGCCCCCACGATATTGCCCGGATGGGCATCGGTCGCAAATTTCAAAACCCTAATGTCTATAATGAGCTGTCAGTATTCGACAATATTTTACTGGCACTCAAAGGTACTCATGGTGTGTTTTCATCCATCAAAGCTAAACTCACAACTGCCAAGAAAGATAAAATTATCAGCGTGCTCGATCGAATCGGCTTATTAGAACAAGGCTATGCTAAAGTTTCCTCGCTATCACACGGACAAAAACAGTGGGTCGAGATCGGGATGGTACTCGCTCAAGATCCAGCAGTAGTGCTACTAGACGAACCAACTGCGGGGATGACTGCCGATGAAACTTATGCGACTGGCGAAATCATTAAGACAATTGCCACCAGCCATTCTGTGGTGGTAATCGAGCACGACATGGAGTTTGTCAAACAAATTGCCCAAAGACTTGTGGTTCTCCATCAAGGTGAAAAGTTGACCGAAGGCTCGGTCGCAGAAGTCCAATCGAATCCCAAAGTAATTGAAGTATATTTAGGACGCGAACAAATCGATGCTGCTTGAAGTAAATGATGTGACTGTTTCTTACGGACAAACACCTGTTTTGTTTGGTGCCAATCTGGCTGTTAATCAAGGTGAGATTGCTTGTATCCTCGGACGCAATGGTGTAGGGAAAACTACGCTCTTACGCAGCATCATTGGCTTAAATAAGGTGTTGTCGGGCAATATTATCTTTGATATTCAAAATATCACACGGTTGCCCATCTTCAAGCGTGCCCGTGCTGGGATTGCGTATATTCCCCAAGGTAGAGAAATCATTCCTTATCTATCTGTGTTGGATAATCTCAAACTGGGACTGTCGGCTGGAAAGAAGAAATCCAGCAAAATTCCGCATGAAATTTTTGAGTTTTTTCCGATGCTCAAGCAGCATCTGAATCGTCAAGGCGGTTTATTGAGTGGCGGACAACAGCAGCAATTAGCCATTGCGCGGGGATTGATGAGCGATCCGAAGATTATGCTGCTAGATGAACCAACAGAGGGCATTCAGCCCTCGATCGTGCAAGAAATTGAGGAGACTTTGAAGCGAATTAATCGGGAGAAGGGTATTACCCTGATCGTCGTCGAACACAAGGTTGATTTTGTGCGGCAAATCGCTCACAAGTTCTTCATTATGGAGAAAGGCGTGGTTGTAGTAGATGGTGAAACAGCCGAGCTGACTGACGATTTATTTCATAAGTATCTTGCTGTTTAAGATTAGGTAATTAACGTGAGTTTGGGTTAATAAATGCCTGGAGACTGGAAGTCTCGGCTTGTAATGCAAAGTCCGCAGGCGGACTTTGTGATACTAGCCCCGATTTCAATCGGAGGCGGTGTTGGTGCAAAGCAAATATCCTTAACCCGTTGGCGTAGCCTCTCCGCTAGGAGAAACTGAGGTTATGTAATTTCTAACCGGAGCAAACCATGACTCGAACTTTAGTAGGTAAAGTTACCTCACTGTGGCGATATCCAGTCAAATCCATGCTGGGCGAACGATTAGATGCAGTAGAAGTAACACCTACAGGGGTATTGGGCGATCGAGCCTATGCCCTGTGGGATATCCAGACTCAGCGGATTGCTAGTGCCAAAAATCCTAAAAAATGGGCGAAATTGCTAGAGTTTCAAGCGACATTTATAAAATCTCCCCAACCTCAAGCAGCGATGCCGCCAGTGAGATTTGCGCTGCCGGATGGCGATCTCGCTACTAGTAACGATAGTAATATCGATCGGGTTCTGTCCCAATTGCTGGGGCGAGATGTAGAGTTATTGAGGACAGTGCCAGAAACACCTAGCTTAGACCAATATTGGCCCGATCTCGAAGGAGCGGCAAATCGAGATACAGTTACGCAGTTATTTATGCCTGCTGGCACTTTTTTTGATTCCTGTCCGATTCATGCACTGACAACTGCGACATTGGCTAGATTACAACACCTATATCCTGAAGGGCAATTTGAGCCAGCACGGTTTCGTCCCAATATTTTCATCGAGCCAACAGCGGCTGAAAGCACCTTTATCGAAAATGATTGGGTGGGTAGCCAGATGACTATCGGTGATGAAGTGTGCCTGAGTATCGATACCGCCTGTCCGCGTTGCGTAGTGACGACGGTTGCCCAGTCCGATTTACCGACTGACTTGAATATCTTGCGAACTACTGCACAACATAATAACTCGATCGCCGGAATCCGCGCGTCTGTCTTGAGATCGGGGAGCATTCGGTGTGGCGATCCAATTTGGTTAGAAGCGAACTAGGTAAAAAGCTGTTGCGCGATACTTCAAATAGCGACTTTTAAATAAAGGGGCTGAGGTGGGCAGATCTGCTGTTATATTTGACGTAGATTATCCATCGATTTAGATAGAATGAGCAAAAACTATATTTTAGTGACGGGTGGGGCGGGATTTATCGGTTCAAACTTTGTCTCACTAATGGCAGATCGTAGCGATCTGACGATCGTTAATTTAGATAAATTGACCTATGCTGGGAATTTAGCCACAGTCGAGCAGTTTGCAGGTAACGATCGACATATATTCGTTCAGGGTGATATCGGAGATCGACAGCTTATCGATAGTTTACTCGCAAAGTACCATCCACAGGCGATCGTTAACTTTGCGGCGGAAACTCATGTCGATCGATCGATCGATGGCCCTGCTAGCTTTATTGAGACTAATATTAATGGTACCTTCAATCTGTTAGAATGCGCCCGTCAATATTGGCGACAGCTCGGCGACGATGCGCGTGCTGGCTTCAGGTTCTTACATATCTCCACAGACGAAGTATTTGGCTCCCTCACGCCCGATGAGCCAGCTTTTACCGAACTTACTCCTTATACGCCTAACAGCCCTTATTCGGCATCTAAGGCTAGCTCAGATCATTTAGTCCGATCGTACTTCCACACTTACGGGCTACCGACTTTAATTACCAATTGCTCGAATAATTATGGCCCGTATCAGTTCCCCGAAAAACTGTTACCGCTGACAATTCTCAATGCTTTAGCAGGTAAACCATTACCAATTTACGGCGACGGTCAGAATGTGCGAGACTGGCTGTATGTAGAAGATCATTGTCGGGCAATCGATCTGGTACTAGCTAAAGGCGTACCCGGTGAGACTTACAATGTGGGCGGTAATGCCGAACGCAATAATTTGTGGTTGGTAAATCAGCTTTGTGCGATTTTAGACGAACTGCTACCCACATCGCCCAATTGTCCCCATCATAAGTTGATTCAGTTTGTCACCGATCGACCCGGACACGATCGACGATATGCGATCGATTTTACCAAGCTTCACACCCAACTCGGTTGGGAGCCACAAGAAAATATCGATTCTGGTTTGCGCCGTACCGTCCAATGGTACATTGACAATCAGGCATGGTGCGATACTGTCACCGCCGATAACTATCAGCAACAACGTTTGGGAGTCGCTGCATGAAGGGAATTATTTTAGCTGGCGGTTATGGTACGCGGTTATACCCATTAACGCGGGTAATTTCCAAACAACTGATGCCCATCTACGACAAGCCGATGATTTATTATCCCTTGTCTACGCTGATGCTGGCAGGCATTCAGGAAATTTTAATTATTTCGACTCCGCACGATCTCCCCTTATTTGAGGAGTTATTAGGCGACGGATCGCAAATCGGCTTGTCGATTAGTTACGCGCCGCAGCCTAAACCAGAAGGTTTGGCTCAGGCTTTTATCATCGGTAAAGAGTTTATCGGTAACGATTCAGTCGCCCTAGTATTGGGCGATAACATTTTTTATGGCGATAGCTTGAGTATCAGCCTTCAGCACGCCGCCAAATTAACTACCGGGGCGATGGTGTTCGGTTACTATGTCAGCGATCCAGAACGGTATGGAGTAGTAGAATTCGATCGAGAAGGTGCGGCAGTTTCGATCGAAGAAAAACCGATCGATCCTAAATCTAACTATGCCGTAACTGGTTTATATTTTTACGACAATCAAGTTGTCGATATCGCCCATAACATCGCACCTTCCGCACGCGGCGAACTAGAAATTACCTGTGTCAATCAGAAATATTTAGACATGGGACAACTTAAAGTAGATAAACTCAGTCGCGGTACCGCCTGGTTGGATACTGGTACCCACCATAGTCTACTGCAAGCCTCCGTTTTTGTCGAAACGATCGAACAGCGTCAAGGATTAAAGATTGCCTGTATTGAAGAAGTTGCCTTTAGAATGGGCTACATCGATGCTAGCAAATTAGTCACGATCGGCAATACGATGGCGAAAAATGCCTACGGTCAATATTTACTCAAATTAGCCGCAGAAGGAGCGTAACTACTAATGGAAATCCTAAAAAGTTCGATTCCAGAAGTAATCGTGTTCGCACCGCCAGTTTTTACCGATAGTCGCGGTTACTTTCTCGAAACTTACCAACAAAAAAAGTATGCCGAGTTAGGTATTCCCAAGCCATTTGTCCAAGATAATCAATCTTACTCTACCAAAAATGTCCTGCGGGGTTTACATTTTCAACTCCGTTATCCGCAGGGTAAATTAGTCCGAGTTACCCAAGGAACCGTATTCGATGTCGCGATCGATATCCGTAAGAATTCGCCCACTTTTGGTAAATGGCACGGTGAAATTTTATCTGCTGAAAATCATAAGCAGATGTATATTCCCGAAAACTTTGCCCACGGTTTTTGCGTACTCAGCGATAGTGCCGAATTCTTGTATAAGTGTACCGATTTTTACGTTCCTGGCGATGAGGGAGGCTTGATTTGGAACGATCCGCAATTGGGGATTAAGTGGCCG
>NZ_JANYJC010000045.1 GCF_025361915.1 Chamaesiphon sp. GL140_3_metabinner_50 | reverse complement strand
TATTTATTAGTTATGGCAATTTAAATTTAGCTTGGTGGCATGGATTTGGGCTGTGGATGGTCGGCATTAATTTGCTCAATTTGCTGCCGATTTACCCCTTGGATGGGGGTAAAATTGTCGGTTTATTATTACAGCCATATCCATATATTGGGGTGGTATTTAAGGCAATTTGTACGGCGTTGGCGATCGGATTGGGCTGTTTGGGTTCGCATTTATTTCTATTTATCGGGATAGCGATCGCGGTATCGTTACCGCTCGATCTTCGCACTGCTAGGGCAATTGCTCGACTCAAACAGCAACCGGGGGCGGCAGCTTTAGACAAAGATGAATGGTTTAAATGGGCGCATACTCAACTAGATCGATCGTCGCAATCGCCAGTACAACCAGCTCATCAAAAGCTATTTATGAATAGTCTGTGGGAATGGCGATCGGATCTGCATAATTCGTCCGGGTTGCGATGGGGATTGGGGCTACTTTACACTATTACTTTAATTGGTGGGACGATCGGGAGTATTTACGGCTTAATCGGGAATAAATTACCGTCAGTTGCCACTATTTTTGCTGACGATCTTCAGATGCGGGGGATGACTTTAGCGCAACGCAAACAATATTATCGGACTAGATGGCAGCGCGAACTTCAAGCAAATACAGCCATAATCGATCGCGATCCAAATAACATTAATGCCTACCGTCAACGATTGAGACTACACCGAATGTTGCAAGACGATCGCGGACAAATGCAAGATCTCGATCGCCTAATTAGTCTCGAACCCAATAAGTTAGAACATCTCAGTTCTCGGTTATATTTAAATACCAAATTAAAACAATATCAAGCGGCTTTACTCGATACAGATCTTTTACTTAAACTCGATCCTAAAGCTAAAAATTATATCCACGATCGAAGAGGTGAATTATATGTAAAATTAGGTAATACCGATCTGGCGATCGCTAGTTATAGCACCCATTTACTGGAGTCTTCAATCTCACGGTATAGTGCCTATCTCGAACGTAGTAAATTATATGTCCAAACAGGAAAACGCAAGCTAGCTCTAGCAGATCTAGACTTGGCGATCGCTAGCGAACCCAAATTTGCATCACTAGCCTATCTAGATAGAGCCAAAATTCGCGAACAAATTGGCGATCGATCTGGGGCAAAACTCGATCGCCAAAAAGCCACTGAAATTGAGACTGAAAATGAGCGAAATAATGACTATTAAATTAGCGTAACTAAATTTATAAAAATTGACCGATCCGATCGATTAATTGCTCGGCTTGTAATACACCTTCAATTCGATCGACAGACTGCCCACCTTTAAATAATACTAACGTCGGTAATGCCTGAATCTGATGGCTAGAAGCGATCTGGGGATATCGATCCGTATCGATTTTCATCACTCTGATTTGTCCGTTTAGTTCGATATTAACTCGCTCTAAAATCTTAGACATCATCTGACATGGGCCGCACCAAGTTGCATAAAAATCAACTAAAATTGGCACATCGCTATTGGCGATCGCATCTTCAAAGCTGGTAAATTGTTGTTTGACTGCCATAAACCGATCCTGAAACGAAATTACTGATAATTCGATTCTAGACAGTTTTGGCTCGATCGAACAGATATCGATAACAAACGATCGCACTCTCTCATAATTCCGCTGCTGAGTGGGTTATGGTTCCCACCAGCCATCGGGAATTAGGATACCACCCGATCGACGAACCAGATCGGGATTCATAAAATAAGCCCACGCCGAGATCGTTGAAGTTCGATTCTCCACAGGAGAGGTTACAGCAACGGCAGATAGATATGCCACGATCGATTCGCGGTTATAATCATTCTCTGCGGGATTTCGGCGCGGATCGAAGTCTTCGAGCGCATCTAAGGCGGGTAAAATTGTCTGACTATCGAAAGAGAGGACAAATCCATGTACGTGGCTGGTACCATGAATTATGCCGGGATAACCCAATCTCGGCAGATCGTACAATTCCCCATAGATATAAGCACGCCTACTGGCAATTACTCGATCTCCACAATAGCAGTCGAAATTCGCCCCTCCAGGCTTGAGCGTACCGTAGACAAAAACATGTAGTTTCATTACTACCATCCATTTCCATGACTCGATCGAGTATAACCGCTCGACACAATTTCGATCCTAACTCTTCACGCAACTAATGACGACAACTACCTCAAAAAGCCAGTCGATGCAAATCCCCAAATTACTCGCAGATCACCTGCGGTGGATGGTGGTGCTGGCGCAATTGAGAGAGGTGGGTGGAAAAGAACATCGCTATCCTGTCAAGCAGTTGGTAGCCGATTTGCAATTGGGTAGTTTATTTAGGAACCCAACAGGTGAAATCGAACGAGAACCTGTTGTTGGATTGAGTAAAAAAGCCTGGGAAATCTGGTTTTGCGGTAAGTCGGTAGATAAAGGTGAAAGTCCGCTCAATTCGATCTATCAGTGTCGGAGTTTTTATGGTTTAGATGCGCCCAATAATTTATTACAACGGTTGAATAAACTGTTAGATATGGCGATCGATCGACATAAGACGATCGAACCAGAAGCTCGTCGTGGCAAGAAAGATAGTAAGTACGATCGGTATTTAGAGCAGTGGGGAGATTATGCGATCGAATTAGTCGCGCATAATGGTAGTTGGGAAAGCTTTAGTAATAAAACAAGCTTGTCTGAAATTAAAGATATCTGGGTGGGGATTCAACCGCCACGAGTAGAGTTGACTGGTGCAGATCGCGCATCATTAATTCAAAGAATTATTTATCTCGATACCGATCGTTATATCCAAATTATCGGGACAGCAATCGGTTCTTTATACCCTTTATGGTTTTTTAAATCGCAGCAACGCAAAGAATTACTCGATCGCATTGCCATTCAAGATCGGGAGATAAAAAAGGCTTTACCCAAGCGCGATTTATACATCGATGTGAATACTAAAATCGGGCAAATGGCGGGATTACCCTATCCCTTCGGCGTTGCTGATGAATTATTAGCCTACTGCTGGGATGTTAAAATTCAACACGTTAGCAGCCATTTGGGTGAATCTGCTTGGTGTCCGATCGCCATTCAATCGATCGCTAGAGAACTACAAAATGAATATTGGAGTCCACCATTATTATTTACAATGTGGGGCGATGAATTTTCCTTACCTGATGATGATAAACATAATTATTCGATTCCGTTTATTACGCTCACCCAAGGTGGTAACAAATTTGGAGAATTATACAGAAAACTCGCGATCGAACCCAAACCATTAACCGATTTAAAGATTGGCATCGAACCACATACCTATGGCGAAAAAATTCTCGATCGACTAGAAATGCAGCGAATTAAAATAGCAGAAGTATCTCACTATAATCGTACCCAAATTCTCACAGAGCAATTAAATGCCGATCTAATTGCTAGCTATTTTCCAGTCAGTGTATCATTACAAGCAGATGCCAATTATCAACAACTGACGATCGCCGATTTGTATCGAGAATGGGGCACAGTTGGCGATGCTTTTAATTATACTTCCCCACAATTAGTTTTAGCTGGGGGACTATTTTTAGCCAGACAAGCCAAAGCCACCGATCTAATTATCGATCTCGGTATTTATTTGCATACAGTCGAGCTATTAATTCGCAATCTCCGCCCGGAATGGGACTCGATCGAGCGTTATTTTTCGCAATTGGCTAGCAATGACCTGACGACCAAACAAGCCGCCGCACAATCGATTAGAGAGGCTTGTCAGATTGTTGCTAAAAAGAGTAAATTAGTTAAAGGTACAGATGTGGTGAATGCAAATGCCATCTCCGAAATCTTGAGCCAAATCGCGATCGAAATGTTAACAGCTTTAATCCCAGTAGATACAGATCGACATCAAGCATGTGTAGAACAAATCGATGATTGGGGTTGGGCAAAGTTATTAGAATCAGTTCAGTCTACGTCGATATATATTGCCTGTGAATTATTTACTGGATAAATCGATGGTTATATATAGCAATCCTAAATGAGAAACTATTCTTTGTCTTTGTCTTTATCTGCGCCCTCTGCGCCTCTGTCTCGATCGCTCGTAAACCGTCGGGAAACCTGAAGAGCGCAAATCGCTGCGGTTCAAAATATCTAGATCTCAATTCTCACAAACAATATAGGATTACTATATATTAACTTTTGCATTGCGAATCTCTCGCCATAATCGATCGTATTGCTCTTTACTTTTAGATGATAATGGATAGATAAATTCACTCTTATCTAAAACATTTTTGGGCGGTAGAACTAATGCTCTACTTTTTAGGTCGGGCGAGATTTCACTTGCTGCAAGACTAGTCAATAGTGGCGCAGTTGCATTGGTAAATATCGAAATTTGTTCGCTAGTTTTAGGCTGCAAACAATAATCGAGCCACTGTCGATTTAACTTAGTTCGATTATCGTTAGCAACAGCCAGCCGTTCGGCTGATGTGAGCTTGCTAGATACTGCTGGCTGTACCCATAAATCGGCAAACATTGCCGTACCGGAAGCAGGCACGATCGCGCCAATATTAGGGTTTTTCTCAATCACATCGATCGCATCTGAAGACCAACCAACCGCCACCCAAGTATCGCCCGTGACTAGCGGTTGGAGATAATTATCAGCACTATAAAACTTCACTTGCTGATGGAGTTTTGTTAGTTGTAAATTAAGATCGATCGCTTGACTGAGATCGGCTAAATTATATGAATACCCTAATTTTTTCAGGGTCAGTCCAATAACTTCTCGCGATCGATCTAGCACTGAAATCCTTTGCCTGAGCTGAGGATTCCAGAGATCTGCCCAATCTGTAGGAATGGGAATATTAGCATCTTTCAATCGATCGCGACGATAGATAATTACCGTCGTTCCCCAGCGATAAGGAACGCCCCAAATTTGCCCGTTAGCACTATTATTACCGCGATCGTCTCGTTGAGGTAATTCTCGCCACCGAGATTCTAATTTACCCCAATTCTGAAGATCTTTTACCGCGATCGGTTGAATTAATTTTTCCTGAATTGCAGTTAGCAACCAAGCATCGCCGATACTTACCAAATTGGGAATATATTCAGCAGATTGAGCTGGCGGTACCAATGGCACTTTTAAACCTTTGGCTTCTGCTTTACCAGTTTTAGCCCACTCCTGAAGCTGAGTCAGCACCTCTTTAAATTGACTTTCACCCACTAACTCTACTTTGACATCGGTAGGTTGAATCGATTTACTAAACTCGCCCAATAATTGAGATGGGATCGAGTTTTTGAGAGCTAATAATCTTAAAATAGCCCGATCTTGATTTTGACAACTAGTTAAGCCACTTCCTAGAGCCAGACTACCCAGGGTGACTAGAAAGTGGCGACGTTGCATAAGAGTTTGGAGATGGGAGATGGGAGATAGGAGTGTGGGGAGTGTGGGGAGTGTGGGAGGTATGGGGAGTGTGTGAGGTGCGTGAGGTGTGGGGAGAAAAAAGGACGCTTGCGTCTAAATTCACTATTCATTTTTCCACTCCCATCTCCCATCTCCCAGTTCCCATCTCTTACAAAGCTCGTTGTCCGATATCTTGACGATAATACATACCTTCAAAGGTAATCGCTCTTACGCCATGATAGGCTCGATCGATCGCGGTGGCAAAATCGGGGGCGATACTCGTTACGCCTAATACTCGCCCACCATCAGTAACAACGCGATTTTGCTTGAGTTGGGTACCTGCTTGAAAAACAATCGTACCTTCCGTATTTGCCGAATCGATGCCACCGATGACTTTACCGCGCTCGTAATTACCGGGATAACCCTGTGCCGCAATTGTCACGCATGTCGATACTGCTGGTTTCCATTCAAATGGTGGGAGTGCCGCTAGTCGCTGTTCTACACAAGCTAGTAATAATTCTACCAGCGGCGTAGCTAATAACGGTAAGATTGCTTGCGTTTCCGGATCGCCAAATCGACAGTTAAATTCTAGGACTTTAGGATCTCCATTCGGACTAATCATCAAACCCGCATACAACACACCGCGATAATCGATTCCTCTCCGGCGGAGCGTCGCCAAAGTTGGTTCTAATACCTCTGTTTGAATGCGTTTCATTAAAGCTGGTGTCGCTAGCGGAGCTGGCGCGTAAGCACCCATACCGCCTGTATTTGCGCCTGTATCGCCATCGCCGATGCGTTTGTGATCTTGAGCGGGTAACAGCGGACGAATGGTTTTACCATCTGTGAGGGCGATTACCGATATTTCTTGCCCGGTAATATACTCCTCGATTAGCAATGTGCCATAATTCTGCGCGAATAATAATTCCACCGCCGTCAGCGCATCTTGCAATGTTTCGGCAACTACCACCCCTTTACCTGAAGCCAAGCCATCGGCTTTGACGACAATCGGCGCGCCGTGCTGCTGGATATACGCCCGTGCGGATGCCAAATCTGTAAAAGTTGCCGATTTTGGAGTCGGGATTCGCGATTCCTCCATGATGGCTTTTGCCCAAGTTTTGCTAGACTCAATTTGGGCACCCGCTCTAGTTGGGCCGAATACGGGAATGTTGCGATTTTGCAAAAAGTCGGTAATACCTAATGATAGCGGTAGTTCTGGGCCAATTACGACCAACGAGATGCCATTAACTTCGGCAAATCGGGCAATTCCACCAAAATCATCGACTCGAAACGAGAGATTTTGACAGCGCGGCATCGTCGCCGTACCGCCGTTACCAGGTACACAAAGGACTTGGGTAACTTGAGGAGATTGTAATAATGCCCACACGATCGCATGTTCTCGACCACCATTACCAACTACTAAAATTTTCACCGACGCTAAACTCCCCCGCGACTTTGTTGCTAATCCTTCTGTACACTCTATCATCAGATGGGAGATGGGAGTGGGGAGTTCGGAGATGGGAGTGAATAGTGGATAGTGGATAGTAGATATAGTTTTAATTTTCCCTTACTTCTTACTCCCATCTCCCATCTCCCATCTCCCACACTCATGGACAAAATCAACTTCTCCACCCCCAGCGGCTTTCCAGAATTTCTACCTGGAGAAAAGCGACTAGAACAACACCTAATGGATACGATTCGGCGAGTATATGAGAGCTACGGCTTTACTCCGATCGAAACTCCCTCTGTAGAGCGGCTAGAAGTCCTCCAGGCGAAGGGAAATCAGGGCGATAACATCATTTATGGTTTGCAGCCAATTCTGCCCCCTAATCGCCAAGCAGAGCGGGATGAGGCGGGTAAGGGCGATACCGGATCGGAAGCACGGGCGTTGAAGTTCGATCAAACGGTACCGCTGGCGGCTTATATCGCCCGTCACCTCAATGATTTACAGTTTCCGTTTGCTAGGTATCAGATGGATTTAGTCTTTCGCGGCGAACGAGCTAAAGATGGACGGTATCGGCAATTTCGGCAGTGCGATATCGATGTCGTCGGGCGCAAGGAATTGAGCTTACTTTACGATGCTCAGATGCCTGCGATTATTGCCGAAATCTTCAGTCAGATTAATATCGGCGAGTTCCTGATTCGGATTAATAATCGCAAGGTTTTAACTGGTTTCTTTAGCTCTTTAGGAGTTGCACCCGATCGGATTAAAGTTTGTATTAATATTATCGATACGCTCGAAAAAGTTGGAGTTGCCAAAGTCCTCATAAGTTTAGCTACTCAGGGTTTATCGCCCGAACAGTCTCAACAAGTCATCGATTTTATCAATATTAAAGGTGATGTCGATCGAGTCTTAACGGCTCTCAATGAATTTGCGGCTAAATTACCCGATGCCGAACAATTTAAATTAGGCATTGAAGAACTAACTACCGTCATTAATGGCGTGAAAAATCTGGGCGTACCCGCCGAGCGGTATTGCATCGATCTATCGATCGCACGCGGCTTAGATTACTATACGGGCACAGTTTATGAAACCACTCTGATCGGACATGAAGCCCTCGGTAGCATCTGTTCGGGCGGTAGATATGAAGAATTAGTCGGCACATTTATCGGCGAAAGTATGCCGGGAGTAGGCATTTCGATCGGACTCACTCGATTAATTTATCGCTTGCTCAAAGCCAATATTTTACAACCATTAGCTCCCACGCCTACCCAAGTTATGGTCTTAAATCTCCAAGAAGATTTGATGCCAATTTATCTGCAAGTTTCTCAACAGCTTCGCCAAGCCGGAATCAAAGTCGTCACGGCTTTCGATAAACGTCC
>NZ_JANYJC010000025.1 GCF_025361915.1 Chamaesiphon sp. GL140_3_metabinner_50 | reverse complement strand
AGACTAAACACCAGGGTTTTTGCATTTTTATTTTCTTGTATGAAACCACCCTGCCCTGCCTTTATAAGGGGGGGTTGGGGGGTAAACCCAGCAAACTCGATCGAACTAAAATTGTCGGCGTGAGAAAATTACCGTCGTCATTAGCAATAGTGCGGCTGTATAAACCAAGGCATACCCAGCATTAAGCCAAAGGACATCTGTTTGGGGCAGCACACCGTAAACAGCATCATTTTTGAGATCGAGCCGCGATAAATCTGGTAATACCAGATATAAATTATCGGTAAATTGTTGAAATCCAGGATTTTTAGTCACCCCGGCTAATTTCACCATTCCTTCACTTAAATGCCCGACTAAATACAATGAAAATGTCAGTAAAATTGCTAAAATGGAACTAGTAAATACGCCAAATAATAAGGCGGCGGCGGCAATTAGACATAGTTCTATAAATAGAAATAGTGATGTCAGCAATAGGGGGAATAATTGATACTCAATATGAGTCAAACTGAGTACCAGTAAATAAATTACCGTCATGCCAGCTACGACGATCGCCAGTACGGCAGATAGTCCTAAGTGCTTGCCGAGAATAAATTCAATACTACTAATTGGCTTAGTGACGATCGTAAATACCGTACGTTTTTCAATTTCCTTATTGATGAGACTCGTACCGACAAAGATGGTAACTACCACACCTAGCAAACTAGAACTAGCGGTGCCAAAATCAGTGAGAATTTTGTTCTGTGCAGCACCAGAGACTTCTGGTAAAAGCCGCGAAGCTGCCAGCATTAACACGGCATAAAACCCGATCGTCAAAAAGATCCGATCGCGCATCACTTCTCGAAACACGTTACTAGCTACCGCCCAAATCCGAATTAAACTCATTGTCTTAGGTAATGTCTAAACGATCTGACTGGATCTAATCATCATAGATCTCTTCTGTCAATCTGACGATCGACATCGACATCGATGCCAACAGTGTTAATTCTTCCACATCTTGCACAAGTGTATGACAACCGATTTAAATAGCCTTAAAACCTACTCATAGGTACCAAAAACTATCCACTGTCTTGAAAAGGTGCTTCACTTGGGGGAACCCTAAGAACGCACTTTTCGCTATTCACTATTCACTAGTAACTAGTAACTATGTTTTGATGCAAGATGTAAGTTTTTTTACTTACCGTTGGCATTAGTGAGGTCGTCTGTATCGCTTAATCGTGCATTTTTTCATTACTAGTACAATTGATTTATTCTGAAGAGAATCGCTACTTTGAGCTAGCGATAAGCTAGTTTCAGCGTAAAAATGCAGGCGATTCTCCAAAGGAGAGGCTACGCCAACGAACAGCGGCGAAACCTTTGTGGCAGCTAGCGATCGATTCGAGCCGAGTGCGGACGTAACCGCCAACCCGGTAAAAATTGCGATCGCTAATTTTGGCAAATGATGTTGAGTTTTCAATTTAGGCGGTTTAATTTACTACTACCAAATATTACTACCTCACCTGTATTCCTAAATACATGGTTAATAATTCCAACAGAATATCCGTTTGAAGTGTAAGATGTAAAAGCCATTTGCGATCTTCACCACTCTGTAGGCTATGAATGCTGATTTCTCATCCACCTTGTCTATCCTAAATGCCCAGGGAAAAACAGATCCAATTCCCGTCACGCCATCGGCGCAACCAAAATTGCAAATTCGACTCAAAAATGAAGATGGAGTGGTGAAATTGATTCTGCCGACAGAAGCGGAAACACCAGCTTCTGCCAGTTGGAACGATCTGTGGGAGCAGCTTCAGCAGAGACTTCAAGCCGGAAAAAGATTTTGGCAACCGTTATCGATCGTGCATTTAATCGCCCACGACAGGCTCTTAGATGCCAGACAACTCCAAGGCATCAGCGACGCGCTTGCTGATGTTGCCTTGCAACTGCAACTTGTCTCCACCACTCGGCGGCAAACGGCGGTAGCCGCAGCAACAGCAGGCTATTGCGTCACACAGCAGTCGGCGATCGCGCCTTTATTACCCACTGCTACCGAAGACAAGCTAGCGCAGCTTGTCGAACCACTTTATCTGCAAATGACAGTCCGATCGGGGATGGATATTCGCCATGAAGGTACTGTGATTATTATGGGCGATGTCAATCCCGGCGGCGAAATTTTTGCAGCGGGGGATATTATTGTGTGGGGACGGCTGAGGGGTATCGCTCATGCAGGTTACCCCAACAACCCTCAATGTCTGATTATGGCATTGCAAATGGAGCCAACTCAACTGCGAATCGCCGATCGAGTAGCACGCGCACCAGAAACCCCGCCCCCACAGTTCGAGCCAGAAATTGCCTACGTCACACCTCAAGGCATTAGGATCGCCCGCGCGATCGATCTCAAAACAACCCCCTACTTGCGCGAATTAGCTCTCCCCGGAGCTGGGCGCATTGATTGATTGATAGATATCGATTTTCTGCTGACTGGTGACAACTAGGGAATAGCCCCACCCCTAGAGATCGAGTTTTCATAATTAATAATTACCAATTGACAATTTATAATTCATGACTCGCATTATTGTAATTACTTCCGGCAAAGGCGGAGTGGGTAAAACCACCGTAACAGCCAATCTGGGCATGACTCTTGCCAAAATGGGGCACCGAGTCGCGCTTGTCGATGGTGACTTTGGGCTGCGAAATCTCGATCTGTTGTTAGGATTGGAAAATCGCGTCGTTTATACAGCAGTAGAAGTGCTAGCAGGCGAATGTCGTCTCGATCAGGCATTAGTCCGCGATAAACGCCAACCGGGACTGGTGTTATTACCTGCCACCCAAAATCGCAAAGCCGAAATGATCACTCCCAATCATATGAAATGGATGATTGGCGAATTGGCTCCTCAGTTCGATTTTGTATTGATCGATAGCCCTGCGGGCATCGAAATGGGCTTTAAAAATGCGATCGCCGCCGCTCAAGAGGCTTTAATCGTCACTACTCCAGAGATTTCCGCCGTTCGGGATGCCGATCGGGTAATCGGGTTACTCGAAGCTAGTAATATTAGTCCAGCACGATTGATTGTCAATCGCTTGCGTCCGGCAATGGTCGAAGCTAGTGAGATGATGTCTGTAGAAGATGTTAGTGAAATTCTGGCCGTGCCACTAATTGGTGTCGTCCCCGAAGACGAACGAGTCATCACTTCCACCAACCGAGGCGAACCATTGGTCTTAGAAGCTAATTCTACCTCTCGCGCCGCGCAAGCTTTTGATAATATCGCCCATCGACTGATCGGCGAAAAAACGCCCTATCTCGATCTGAGTATAGAACGTGAGAATTTTATGACGCGACTGCGTAAAATCTTCACTAAATAGTCATCTAGCTAAAATATCTAAATTAAATTTATAGTCTAATGTTAATTTCATCACATCGAGCGTCGCTTTAAAAGTGGATATTTACCGATCTAGATTGGTAAAATTAACTACTTAAAGATCTGACATTTTAGCAATGTCTCCTATTGAATTGCGTAACACCTGTTGATATAGTGTGGGTAAGCGACCTAGTTTTACCACCACAATTAGCAAACGCAGCTCCTCGATCGCCTCGAACTGAGGAAATAACTGCAAGTCCAACGATTGGGTCGGGAAATTTGTCAGTACTTAATTTTAACCATGCTTTACCCCTCAACGATTCGATTTTTTTAGGTGCTAATTCCTGCTATCGACTGCAAACACTATGACTATGATTCACGAATTTCTAGAAATGTTATTTCCCCGCGTGGCAAATGAGCCGAGTCGGGAACATGTGAAGCGGCGGCTGCAATTAGTCATCGCTCACGATCGCACCGATCTCAGCCCCCAAATGGTGGAAATGATGCGTCAAGAAATTCTCGAAGTCGTATCGCGATATGTCGAAATCGATACCCAAGGCTTAGATTTTTCGTTAGAAAGCAATCAAAGAGTAACCGCACTAATCGCTAATTTACCCATTCGGCGCGTTAAAGATGATGCTGAAGTCTCCCCGATGGGTTGGGCTGGTGACGATCCGGCGGGTTAGATGGGAGGTTGGAGCTGGGAGATGGGAGATAAACTAAAGATGAGAGCTGCGGCTCTTGTTCCGAGATCGTCAGTAAAGCAGCTACATTATCTTATACTGATAAATTTTTAAAAAGCGCAAATGTAAATACATCCATCTCCTCACTCCCATCTCCCAGCTCCAACCTCCCATCTCCTTATCAAATCTTGAATCACTCTAATTTCACTTTCGACTGCTTGGGTAAATGCAGTCACACTCACGCTCGTGCGGGTGTTTTTCATACTCCACACGGCATTGTCGAAACGCCAAGATTTATGCCCGTTGGTACCACAGCAGCCGTAAAAACGCTAACATCGGCGCACCTAGAAGATACTCAAGCTCAGATGGTATTAGCAAATACCTATCACCTGCATTTACGTCCCGGCGAAGACATCATTAGAGAAGCAGGTGGATTGCATAAATTCATGAACTGGAAAGGGCCGATGCTGACTGACTCCGGCGGTTTTCAGGTATTCAGTCTCAGCAAAATGCGGAAAATTACCGAAGAAGGTGTAACTTTTAAATCGCCTTTAGATGGACGCACGATTTTTATTTCGCCTGAAAAATCGATCGAGATTCAAAATGCCCTCGGTGCGGATGTGATTATGGCATTTGATGAATGCCCCCCGTATCCCGCCACCCGCGAAGAAGTTGTCGCTGCGACCGATCGCACCTATCGCTGGTTCGCCCGCTGTATGAAGGCACACCAACGCCCTGACGAGCAAGCCTTATTTCCGATCGTCCAAGGCGGCGTACATTTAGATTTACGTGCCGAAGCCGCTAAATCGCTGCAAGAATTTGACGTTCATGGATATGCCATCGGTGGCGTTAGCGTCGGCGAACCAGCGCACTTCATTCACAAAATCGTCCGCGCTACCGCCCCATTATTACCCGAAAGTAAACCGCGCTACCTGATGGGCATCGGTACCTATAAAGAAATGGCGATCGCGATCGCCTCCGGCATCGATTTATTCGATTGTGTCATCCCTACACGGGTCGCTAGGCACGGTGCAGCTTTTGTCAGGGGTGAACGGTGGAATCTCAAAAATGCCCCCTTCAAACGCGATTTTACCCCCTTAGACGATACCTGTCCTTGTTACACCTGTCAGAATTACAGCCGCGCCTATTTATGCCACCTGATCCGCTGTGGTGAAATCACCGG
>NZ_JANYJC010000017.1 GCF_025361915.1 Chamaesiphon sp. GL140_3_metabinner_50 | reverse complement strand
CCCAGCCCCGTCCGAACGCGCCGGACGTATTCTGCGAGAGATTCTTGGGGCTGTGGCGCACGATGCACTTCTAAAGTATTCATAAAATGCTGAAGATCGATATGGACAAATATCTTCGGCATTATCGCCATCAGGACTGCCCTGCCTTATTTACAGCTCAACGTCCTTTAACCGGACAAGTTTCTCGTTGGAACTATCGGACTGTATATACTTATTGGCACAAGTTTACTCAGACAGAACCCTTACTTCAAGGTGTGCGGATTCACGATCTACGCCATACTTTTGCGACTGAGCGGGTTGGGTTAATGGGGATTGAAGAGTTACGGGCACTGATGGGGCACGAAAATATTCAAACTACTTTACGCTATCAAAAAGTTACTTCTGCGCGAGCAGAAGCCGCAGCACAAAATGCTTTTACGCTGCTTCAGACTGGTGTTCAATAAGTATACTTTGGCTAGACTGATTGTTTGTTTTAAGATTGTATTTTATTTAAAATAGAGTATTGAGAATACTCTGCTTATGCAAACTGAGCCTTAACAGTAAAACGGTTCACGACCATTTGAAGTGGCGATCTCTGAAAGTACCGCCACACAAAGGTTTTAAGCCTGTTATGATACAGTTTTGCACGAATCGTTGTCATACCCCTTTATCAGCATATTGATTCTCTGTTTAAAGGAGTAATTAATTGGGAACTAATTAAAACTTATTGGTCAGATTTGATGCAGGGTGAACGCACCAAAATGAGGTATGTTTCGATCGATAAAAACTAGAACGGCTAATTTAATAGTACTTATCAACTAGCTATGATTACTACAATATCAACTGAAACTAAAATCAAATAAGAGATCGTATTAATTCAATTTAGTGCAGCATAAAGCTGGACTAAACATCTTGAGTCAAATTGAGATTGATTGTTTGGTGAAAATAAATTATAGAATAGCTTCCAAAAGCTCATTTGAATATTCTTCATCTAGACTTGCAAGAAATCTCTTGCTTCTAACACTTAATTTTCGGCTCTTATTCTGACTGATTATGTTAACGGCTATATGTCTTAAAACTGCGAAGTTAGCTGGAGCATTATCTTTCCTGATTCGACTATTATCTTCTTTAAAAGTAACATCAAGTACCCAATGAAGAGAATTTTCTATCGCCCAATGACTTCTAATTGCTTCTGCTAATTTCTTGGCATCATTCCATAAGCTACTAATAAAATAGTGAGTTTCTACACTAGTCTTTCCATTCACAGCTCGAACTGATTCTACCATGCCAACACTAGTTAGTTTTTCCCACTTTTGTAATGGATCTATCCGCTCTGCAACGTCTGTTAACATTAGATAATTGCGAATTTCTTCTCTACCTCTATTTATCTCTTTAGTGCTGAAGGCACTCATTTTGAGGTCTTTACCATTAGTTTTAATTGCCTGTTTAAATAGCTGTTCTATTTGTTCATATAAACTTGGTTGATTCTTTTTCACTGCAATTACATAATCAGCATCTTTTCCGACGATTTTTTTAACTATTTCTCTTTGACATCCCATTGCATCTGCTTGGTGCGCTTTTCGCGTCGGGGAACCCGACGGGCGCGCATCCGCAATCGTGACGATACATCCTGCTAAATCTAATATTTTTATCAGCTCTGGCAGTGCTGTAATTTCATTAGAGTTTCCTTCTACTTTCTTTTGACCTAATACTAATCTATTGCTTGCAGCCCAAGCACTGACTGTGTTAATTACACCTCGACCATTTTTTTCATCTCCTGAATTTCGAGATTGTTTTCCATCAAAGGCAATTATTTCTCCTGCTGTTATTTTACTTATTCCTTTAATCCAATTTAGGAAAGACTTGTTAAATTCATCAGGATTAATTTGTGCAAATACTCTACTGGGCGGGAGACCCGTCCAGCAGCAAATGTATCATGCGATGGTATTCCATTCGGAAGTTCTAAAAATTTATCCAACCATTTCTTTCTAGCGATGCCATACATTTCTATATCTATCCATCCATCTGCTCCACATACTACAGCACAAATAGAGATCGTGATAATATCTATTAATTTATGTTTTTTTCCACGTTCGATTCTAACGTCTTCTATGTCGCTAAATTGTTCTGCTATGCTATGCTTGGACTTTAGCTTCATTTGAAATGATATTAGTTCAAAATCAATTTAACACAATTAATTAGCTAAAGCTATTCATAGGCACAGGTCTTACCTCTTTAGCAAATCAAATCTATCTTTGTTTTACAAGCCTTTTTAAAAATAGGAAATTTAAGTGCGTTCACCCTGAGATTTGATGCAAGTGGTTCTTTCAATTGAATCTGGTCAAATCTCTTCGGATATGTTGCTCCGCAAGCTGGGAAATTATAGTCGTAAGAATAAGCTATATCAAGCATTCAGAGAATTGGGGCGAGTGATTAGAACGATCTTTTTGTTAAAGTTTATTTCCGACCAGAAGTTGCGGCAACAAATCACGGCTACGACGAATAAGGTCGAAGCTTATAATGGATTTTCCAAGTGGTTTTTCTTTGGAGGAGAAATGGTAATTGCGAGTAACGATCCCGAACAGCAGGAGAAAATTATTAAGTATGGGGATCTGATTGCCAATGCGGTGATTTTCCGTAATGTTGTCGATCTCAGTGACGTTTTGCTTCAACTCAAAAAAGAAGGTTTCTTCTGGGAGCCGGAAGATTTAGCTGCTCTGAGTCCTTACTTAACCAGTCATATCAAGCGGTTTGGTGACTATCTCATCGATCTTGACAACATTCCAGCGGCATTGGAAGAGCAGTTGAATTTATCGTTCTGAGGTGACTTGTTACAAAACTTTATGCTGGTGATAACTTTTGCGCGTATCTCGTCTTTACCCCGAGTTGGCATAAGACTTGAAACAACCGATTTGCCGCCCGTTCGCGGACGCTAGCAACCAGTCTGGCTAAAACGCTAACGCCAGGTAACAGAATTCTCCGCTGTACCAATCGGGCAGTGGCGAGATCGAACAACAGACTTGGCGATTCTGCACTCAGCGTTGCCCGCTGATACAGCCAGCGTACCAGTCGCCAATGTTCGGGCTGAGAGTTAAAATCTCGGTAGCCATACTGCTGGCGAATTAAAGCAGTATGCTCCCATCTTGTTTCAGAAGTCCGATACAGAGCCAGACTGGCCACATCAGTAATCTCCAATTGTGTTGCCAAGTAATTAATGACGACAATTGGGACATCAGTGGGGTCGCTTAAAAAAGTGCCTAAAAACCTGACCGTACATAGCTGTAAAGCTAATCCCAGACAGGTTTTAATTGCTGCGTCGTCCTCTAATCAACTGTAAGTCGGAATCATCCAGATGAAAATACTTTTCAAGTTGTTCGACAGATGGTTCTCCACCATAGCGTCCATAGCATTTTTCCTGTTCTGACGTTAAAAATTCAACTGGCATTTAGATGTCTTGTGAGAAGAGCAGTTGCTACTATCAAAGTTGTGGAAGTTAGGGATTGCCACCAACTTGCTTATACCCAGCACCACAGTACGGACAAAATTTAAACTTCAGCGATAAAATCGGCTCCTGACAATCAATACAACGGTTCCGCAGAGCCGTCGCACAAGCAAAGCAATATTTTGACCGCAGATTTGTCCACATCGGATCTGGGATTTTACTCAAAGAGTATGGTCGGTGGTCAATCGATATTTTAGACCGACAGTTATTAGTGGCATATCTCAACCAAATTAATAATATTTCATATACCACTCACCATCGTCATCAAGCTGTAATTACAGCCCTATTCAACTTCGCTATCGAGCAAGATTATATCCAGTCTAACCCGGTCTCTAATCTTAAACGCCGGAAGCCAAATCGTGCAGATGGAGAACATGCCACCGATGAAAATATTCGATATCTTATACCAGAGCAATTGAGTATTTTAGATCGAACTGTTAAAGAAGATGCGCGGATGTCTGCTCTGGTAAAATTGCTACATAGCAGTGGTGCGAGGATTGCTGAGGTGCTGGCTTTGGATTTAGCTCAGATAAATATCGATGCTCGCAAATTTCAAGTTGTTGGCAAGGGTAATAAAACTAGATGGTGCTTTTATAATGAGGATGCTGCTAAAAGCCTCAATTACTATATTAAATATTACAGACATCTAGATTGTTTGGCACTATTTACTGCCGAACAACCATTTACTCACATACATTCTCGCCTTTCTTACCAAGCAGCTTATCAATCCTGGACTAAACTTGTCAGCTCGGAGATTCAATTGCAGGGCATCCGCTTCCACGATCTTCGACACACTTTTGCAACGAAGAGGGTTGGCTTGATGGGGATTGAAGAACTCAGAGCATTAATGGGGCATGAAAATATTCAAACGACATTAAAATATTCAAAAGTTACTTCGCAACGTGCCGAACAAGTAGCACAATTAGCATTTGAACGGCTATCTGCCGAGCGAGAGTAATTTAACGATAAAGATCTACTTTTGAGATCGTCAGCAATACTTTTGAGTGGTTTTAAGAACAAGTATATAGAGAATAGATAGTACTATCTGTCAGTAAACTGTGAAAAGATTTTCCTCCTTACGCAAAAACCCGCTTCCACAGTAGGTTTCAAGCAATTCAGAATCCTTAACCCGGTTTTTGGCTCCAATGCTACTCAACCCCCAACAACTGTTCTAATTGCTCTGTGGAGAAGATTCTTTTCATAATTGCTCTCACCATTACTGCTAATTGAGAACGAGTCACTTTTTAAGTACGTGCTGCGGTAATTCGCTGGCGGAGCTGCTGGTTTCGCTCGGCATCGCTCGCGAGACTGGCGCAGCGGTGGTCATAGTGCGAGTGCGGCTTTGGGATTTCCAATGTTGATACCCAAGCAAAGGAAAAGATGCGACTTTTTTCGATAACCACCAGAAAAATACATAGCTAGCTAACAACCGATCGAAAGAGCCAAACCGAGCTTCTCGTAATTCTGCTAGTGTGGTACTGTCGCTTGTCGAAATCGCGTCACCAGGTAAAATAATCGCAGCTTCAAAGCCACGCTTGGCGTTGGCGGAGCCTTTCGGAACGAAAATCGTGGGGTTGTGTCCCAGGGCAATAATATCGGCTCCGGTTTGGAAATTACGCACTCCACTGGCTTGTTTGCCTGTCATGATTGCCGCATTTTCATTGTCTTTTTGCAGTCGATCTGTGCGCCCGTCGGGGATGCCTAAAAATACTAACGTGCCTCTGACTACCCGATGTCCGAAATGATGCAGCATATGGTCTTGCGGATTCGCACCATGTACGTCCAATGAGGCGATGCCATAACTGAGCGAAAATAGCTTGCTGACGTAGACTTTTAATAATTGATGCACCCACGGTACATCGCCAATAATTAGCGTGCGTTTGCCCGTACGAGCGAGGAGGGGTCTACCCTGGAAATACCGCAGTCCCAGTGTCCAAAACCAAGAGCCAAAGATATAAATCGCGATATCTGCTAAGACGATCGCGGGTAGTAGCCAGCCAGGTAGTGATAAATTAGCCAAGCCAAAGATCGATCGGACTAAAGTTTGGACTAAAGGAGCCTGAAAGCCAACGCTAATGATGATGTAGAGCGCATGGATAGCCCAAGCGGTGGGAGTTTCGGTCACATGGAAAGCCCATTTGCTACTGTTATGGATGAGCTGACGGTGGGTGGGGGAATTGATGGAATCGCCATTGACTGTAGTGCCGACGATCGGGATGACACTGCGATCGATAAAATCCTTCTTGATGCGGTCTAAAGTCACCAGATCGGTCGAGGTTAATGTCATCCCCAAGGCACCGTCGCGACCGGGGAAGCGTTTTTGGAGGCGTTTGGCTAGATATATCAATAACTCGGTTAACGTGGCTTGAGCTGCCGCTGCGGCAACAGTACTGGGTTCTGCCGTGCGTCGGCCACTACCATTGATAAAAATCCGGCGGCTAAAGGTCGATTGGGGATAATAGTATTGTGAGATCGCCGTACCCATCAGGCTGCAAATTTCGCCTGTCATCAGAAACAGTTCGCCGATGGCGGCTTCGCGGCGGAGCTGCTCGAATATATGGGTGGCTTGCAGCGTGGGAAATGTCTGTCCCGATTGACTGATGGCTAAAACGATCGAGGTAGAACCTAAATGCAGCGCGTTCGGGTCGTATTGCAGTTTCCGCAGCACCTGATTGGCAGAGCGCGTCTCGATTCTCAAACCAGGGCACAGGATAGCTAAGTCTTGGGCAAATCGTTCGCCGATCCACAAGCTGTTCTCTACACCTGTAATTAACAGATCCACCGATCGATCTGGTGGCGCACGATCGAGTTTGATATCGATCGTTGCTTGCTGCCTGCGATCCCAATTTTTGGCTTTTTCAATCAGTAATTCGGCTAAATAATTCGCACTTTGACGATTGAATGAATCGCGATCGCGCCAGGATTCGGCGATCGCGGCTAGCACCTGTGGAATTTCGCTAATGTCATGTGCGACCGGATCTTTAGCACTTTTGGACGGGGGCAAAATATAGGGATTGCCCTGAAGTGGAATCCACCGCTGTTCTAATTCCGCGCCACGCAATTCGCGATCTGCTGCCATCGAATAAATTGTAATTCGATTGACACTCACCCAGGCAATTTCACCCGTTTTTTGGTCTAAATCTAAGCGATAGGAGCGGGGAATATCCGCCAACACCGCATCCACGGCGGCTGGTTCGGAAGCATAGACCATGTAATCATCAGAGACATTGAATCCTGTCGAGATCGGTTGTCCCCACGCACTGAGTACCAGACTCGCTTCGTTGAGCGTCGAAGCCGTTACCAGCCCGAAGCTACCTGTGGCACGCGACATAAATACTTTCGTCGCTTGATAGATATTGTTGTGAAAAAATACGTATACGGCAGTCTTGACAAAAGCAGCGCGCTCCGCGACAGTCCAGCGGGCGATCGAGCGATGCTGGCATAGAGCTAGGATGAGATCTCGCTCGAATAGCTCGATCTGTCCAGCAGATAGCTCTAACATCGAACTGGCACGGGGACGGAGGATCGCCGCTTGATGTTGGCAAAATACCCGTTCGACGATCGCCGTCCACTCCTGGATCTCTAGTTCGGATGGAGCCGTATTCGGTGCGTCTTGACTCGGATTTTTCCCGCCGAATGCCTCCTCGATCGACTTGACAACCTCAAGCTGGTACGCCAGTCGCAACGCCGCATCCCACATCCCCTGCGTAATTAATAAATCCATCATCCCCGCAATTTTGGGCGAGTCGCCGAGCGTCGAATTGGGCGTATGTAACACCCGTTCGAGCCACAAACCCAGCTCGGCATTCTCGATCGCTTCGCCAAACAGCATCCAGGCATCAAAGTCGCCGTTATGAGTAATCCGGTGGTTGACTGTCTGCCGATCGCACAGCCACTTGCCATCTTCCACCCGCCAAACATCAGCAGTTCGCGCTGGCATCCACTCATGCCAATGAGTCTCTAAAATCGCAGGCGGACTGCTAGTTGCATACCGATAATGCCATACCCCCACGATCGCCTTATCCACAGCCTTGGCACCAGATTGGATCGCCTGCTGTCTCACCAGCTCAAAAACTGATTCTAGGGATTGAGTCAAATTTCGTCGCTTTTGATTGAGAACTTTTTTGCCGACAAATACCACTCGATCGGCACGAGCATCGCGGGCAAAAACTAATCCTCCCCCAGCTTGTTCGCCCCGAATTTCAGTTTCGCCACCCATCTTATGAAAAATCTCGACAACTCGCGGTGGTAGCAGTGCAGCACCATCATTTGCCAATCGTTTGCCTACAAAGCCAAAGTTGCCACAATTGAAACAAGTTGCCTCACCTGTAAATGCTGCACTAAAATCTGAAAGCGAGCTAAAAATCGCCACTAAATTGGCACCGATCGAAGCATTAATTACAAACTGAATAATAAATTCGTCTGAAGAGCGATCGACACTCAAATAATTAGCAAACGGTAGGGCGATCGAGACTAATTTTACCGCAATTACATTAAATAAAATGCCTCCTACAGCTTTGATGCGGATTGCGATCGGAGTCGTTTTTCCAGCAGCCACCCACAGAACGTCATCTCGGACTAAGGGTATAAAGATCGGATGGGCAGGAATTAAAGACCTAAATATGTCGGATATGTTTCGATGTTCGAGAATATTTGATGTATCGATCGATGCCGGGTCGCGATCGACGATCGATGTCAACAAAACGTGTCCGAATCCATGAATTAAAATCGCTAGATTCCAAGCAAATCTGAGGATAATAGAACAAGCGATAAATAGCAAACAGATGTTCGGAGGATCGAAGCGCTCGATCCCATCCAGAGAATTACCAATGCCGCGATCGATTCTGGGAGCAAGTTCTTGAAAATTACAACTAACATAGCCATAAAACTTAGCCTTTAATTGTGTCTAAGAGGATGTCTGAAAAGGTTTTTTGGACTCGATCGTACATTTGAATCCCCCGTAAAAAGCTACGTCTACACAAGTCGGCTGTTGCTCCGTTTCGAGGTGGCTTACCCCCCCAACCCCCCCTTATAAAGGGGGG
>NZ_JANYJC010000016.1 GCF_025361915.1 Chamaesiphon sp. GL140_3_metabinner_50 | reverse complement strand
AATCCTTGGGCGTGAGTTGCGAGTTCTCTCCAATCTGGCGGGGTAGGGCTGAAAGCTTCCATGTAGTTAGACATCGCTATGCATATACGGTCTGGATATCGAAAAACGCGTCTCGAAATCATCGAGTGGGGCTAATGGTCTCAACCGAGACTATTGTTATCTTAGCTATAAATAGATAATCGCTCATTTATTATGATAAGTAGTTTAACGAGGATCTGCCGTGCCCAGTTAAATTGGTAAGATTGATGAAGATAACTAAGTGAGTGTCTAAATTTTAGCCCGCTATTAAATACACGATGACCCTAATTACTGCGATCGCCGACGCTCCCGATCTTACTGCTGATGACTATCTAGTCATCGGTGTGGCTACTTGCTTCTTCCGCGATGATGATGGCGTTCATCAAGTCAAAGTCATTGAACCAATCCCTTCGTCTGCGCTCGAAGCATTAATTAAAGGTATTCCCACCTCTTACGACATTGCCGCTGCTACGACGCTAGGTGCGGTAATTGGTGACGATGTTCCCCAAATTCCAGCGAGTTTCCCTAGCGACTGTCAACTAGGTAGTGAATTTGCTTACCGTTGTATCGCTTCCGCCCGGACTTACAAACGCCGTACCGAAGCCCAAGTTCACATTCCTCAAGGTACTAGTTACAGTAGTTTTAACTATTCTACCGATCGCAAGCGAATTCTTAACGCCGATCGGGTCGTCACTAAGGACGATAATGTCAAGCAACATGCCTATACCCATCAAAAACTCTAGTCTTAGCGTAGAAATGGAGTAAGCTCCTTACTCCTTACTTCTTATTCCCATCTCCCATCGCCAATCCCGCCAAATATCCCGTCGTCCACGCACTCTGAAAATTAAAGCCCCCCGTTACCCCATCGATATCGAGAATTTCGCCTGCAAAATATAACCCCGGACAAATTTTGCTTTCCATAGTTTGGAAATTCACAGACTTGAGATCGACACCGCCGCAGGTGACAAATTCTTCTTTAAAAGCACCTTTGCCTGTAATCTGATATTCACCACGATTAAGTTCTTGAATCAATCGATCGAGTGTTTTATTTGCCAATCCTGCCCACCTGTCGCCTGGTTGAATGCCGACATAACTCGTTAAAGATTCCCATAAGCGATGGGGTATCGGTATAGGACAACTATTTTGGATAGTTTTTTGGGGTAGTTGCGATTTGACAGCGATGATTAGTTCTCGCAACTTATCGGGGCGATATTCTGGCAACCAATCGATAATTAGGGTGGTTTGATAGCGAGATTCAGATAGAAACCGCGCGCCCCAAGCCGATAATTTTAGCACTGCGGGGCCGCTTATACCCCAATGGGTAATTAATAATGCCCCGGCTTGATTTAAAGTCGCTTTTTTACCAGATCCAGCTAATGTAACTGTGGCGGTTTTAACGCTGACTCCTGCTAAATTTGCCAGCCGCGCATCGGGGATATTGAAGGTAAACAGGGATGGTACGGGGGTAACGATCGGATGTCCCAGTTGTTGCGCCCATTTGTAAGCACTGGGATTGCTACCCGTGGCGAGTAAGACTCGATCGGCTGTCAGAACTTGCCCTGATTTGAGGTTTACAGCCCATCCTGAGGGCTGCTGGGGCGTAATTTCACTGACAGCAGCCCCCGTCCAAATCTTGACCCCAGCAGCCGCCGCAGCATCCATTAAGCACCGGACGATCGTATCGGAGTCGTCAGTAGTCGGAAACATCCGCCCGTCGGCTTCGGTTTTGAGTTTGACACCGCGATCGGCATACCAAGCTACGGTATCTTGAGGTTGGAAGCGGGTAAATGCACCCCGCAGAGCCTTGTTCCCGCGCGGATAGTACTGCACTAATTGAGTCGGCTCGAAACAGGCATGAGTGACGTTACACCTACCGCCACCGGAGATTTTGACCTTAGCAAGGGGATATTTACCCGCTTCGAGCAAGGTAACGCGGGTATCGGGATAAGTTTGGGCACAGGTAACAGCGGCAAAAAAGCCCGCTGCGCCACCGCCGATGATGATGATTTGAGACACGGGGGAGATGGGAGTAGGGAGTAAGGAGTAAGGAGTAAGGAGTAAGAAGTAAGAAGTAGGGCAAATCCCCTCCCTGGAGGCTACGGTGTATACACAAGTCTGGATGAAGGCGAAATCTCTAGAAATCCCCCTAAATCCCCCTTGGAAAGGGGGACTTTTAAAGCCCCCTTTCCAAGGGGGTTGGGGGATTCAGATCTAGAAACGAAGCCCAGCCAACTTGTGTATACACCGTAGCCCTGGAGGGGTGCCCGGAGGGCGGGGTGGGTAGATCTTCGCTAAAAGCCTATAACCTAAAACCTAAGCTCCATGCGCGCGGGGGGTGTCGTTACCACCACTGGGAACTACTTTGGGTGTGAATTTAGAGACTTCGCCTGCGGTGGTGGATGCGGTATCGGTCAGGGCGGTTCCGATGGCGAGGGCGGTGAGTTTGGCTGTTAAGATCTGGCGGGGTTGTTCGCCGATGGCTTGGGCGAGGACTTCGCCTTTATTATCGAAGAAGACAAAATGGGGAATGCCATCGACGCGATATTTGGTGACTTCTGGCAGCCATTTGGTATTATCGACATTGAGCATTGAAAAGTTGATCCGATCGCTAAATTGAGCTTTAATGGCGGCGAGATCTGGTGCCATTGCCTGACAACTGGTACACCAATTAGCATAAAATTCCATGAGTGTGGGTTTGCCATTACTCAAGGCGATATCGATCGGTTGTGCTTGTTTGGCTTGGGTTTCGAGGCTGTCGGTAAAGTTTTGAGCGCGTACGCCGAGGGCGAGAGCGACAACTAAGATAATCGCGATCGTGACGATCGCAAAGTTACGCATTCTCTGTGGTGCGGGGGTAGATTCCATCGTCATAAATTTAATATTTAATAATACGTAGATTTAATATATCGCGCTGTTTGCATCATCGGGTCTTATTGGGACGTTTAACTGTCTCGATCTCCAGTGTTAAACTGTCAACTATCAACTGTCAACCGATTGAAAGATGTTGTCAATTCCCACATTCCCCGAAGTCGATCGCGAGATAATTAAATCGTTAGCTATTTATAGCGATCGAGAGTTAGTTAATCTACATCAATTACATCCCGAACAGGGTAAATTTTTTACAGCGTTATTTTGTCGGTATGGGGCGATCGTACATAGTGTGGTTCAACATGCTGTGGAGTCTCAGGTTCAAGCCGATTATCTATTTGCGATCGCTTGGCGACAAATTTTTGAAGAGTTAGATCGAGTCAAACTTTCGGTAAATCCTGAAGCTACTAATTGGCAAAATTGGACGGTCGATATTACGGGTAGTACGCTCGATCGGACTGAGGTTCCACCAGCAGATCGGATTCGATCTAGTTTAACAGCCGCACCCCCACCATTAAAATGCTACCTCGAACGGGCACTCGATCGCATCCCGCCGCTATCGCGCCTAATTGTGGTAATGACTCAAAACCTGAAGTGGAACGAACAACGCATCTGTGCGTATCTACAAGGTGAGGGGCAAAAAATTCCCGTCGCTAGTATTCCCGATTATTTGGCGGTAGGTTATCGACAATTAGAGGCGGCGATACCTGACGATATTTGCGATCTGTACCTGCATGGCGCGGGTACACCGATGCTAAATAGCCCAAGTTGCTAGTTATGGGTTTTTAGTGGGATAGGTGTTAGGTTTTAGGTTTTATCCCATCGCTAATACCTAATACCTAATACCCAAATCTTTAACCTTGGTTATAACTAGCAACTTGCGTTAAAGAACCGATCCTGAGGTAGCAGCGATCGTTTCTGTCAGCCATCGATCGAACATTTCGGAGAGGAGTTGTTGCTTGAGCTGTTCGTCTAGCTGGGATTCGACGATCTCTTCGACTTGAATTAGATGTACGCCGACTGCGGTAACGATTGGTTTGAGCAGTTGG
>NZ_JANYJC010000389.1 GCF_025361915.1 Chamaesiphon sp. GL140_3_metabinner_50 | reverse complement strand
GATTTTGAACTGCTTGACTAATCTGGGCGGGACTGGCTTCCATAACTCGATCGCTGCTTGAAGACTCGATCGCTATTGTATCTTTATTGGCGTAGCCTCTTCATGGATAAAATTAGCGGTCAGCTTCAGATTCTGATATGTTAGGATATTTTTATCTTACTAATTAGCAGGATTCAATTATGAGCGCGAAAGTAAGCATCACATTAGATGAAGAAGTCTTGGAGTTCGTAGATCGATCGAGCAAAAATCGCAGCCAGTTTATCAACGAAATATTGTCCAAAGCAAAAAAGAGCCAACTGTTGAAAGAACTGGAGGATGCTTATACAGAACTAGCAACCGATCCTAAATATCAAGCTGAGATTAAGTTGTGGGATATTACAGCGGGAGATGGCATCGATGCCGATGGGTGAGTTAAGGTACAAACGAGGGGAAATCTGGTGGGTGAACTTAGATCCAACTGTCGGCAGTGAGACAGCGAAAAAGCGACCATGCATCATCCTTCAGAATGATGTCGGTAACGCCAGATCGGGCACAACGATGGTTGCTCCTTTGTTGAGAAGATCCAAGAGTTACCCTTTTGTGGTTAACGTTGAAGCGACGGTAGCTAATGGGCTAGATGAAGCCAGAGGGATACACCTAGAGCAAATGCGAGTTGTAGACAGTCTGAGAATCGATCTCAAATTAGGAATGTTAGAAGACAAGTATTGGCGCGAAATCGAGCAAGCTATGGCAATTGTATTAGGTTTTGATGCAGTTTTTGAATAGCTATTGTAAAATCATCGCATTCCCGATCTTGTCTTGAAATGAAATATCTACCGATAATTGGTGTTACCGCCGCACTGGTTTGTTATGCAGATCTGGCTGTCGCTAAAACCCCAGCAGAAATTGAATCGATAGCTAAAGCGGTGACAGTAGAAATTAGGTTACTCAAAAATGAATCAGTCGGATCGGGGATTATTATCGATCGCCTTGGCGACACATATACCCTCATTACCAATCGCCATGTCGTCTGCGGTCAAACTCGGAATTGTACTGCACCGCCAGCAGGGGAAACCTACAGCGTGAAGCTAAGTGATGGGCAAAAGTATCAAGTAGCCGCTAAATCGGTCAAGCTGTTGGATAACAATTTAGATTTAGCCACGATTCAGTTTCGTAGCAACCGTGCTTATCCAGTGGCACAGATTGATGATGGCAGCTTGAAAGCGGGCGATCGCGTCTACACTTCCGGCTATCCACTCACGCCGCCGGGTTTTTCGTTTAATGCCGGAAAAGCGTTCGCGGTCGTCAATAAACGCCTAACAGAAGACCGAGGCGGCTATACCGTGATTTATAATGCCGAAACTCAGCCAGGGATGAGTGGGGGTGGCGTATTTAGCCAGGAAGGGCGACTAGTGGCAATCCACGGACAGGGAGAGCGATACCGAGATAGTACCCAATTAGAAAAGTTGCCTGAATCGGGTACTATTCCGATTAAATCAGAAGTGGGCAGCAAGATCGGCTATAACCGAGGCATTCCAGTCCGGTGGGCGATCGAAGGTTTGACCGAGCGGGGGATAAAATTGGGAAATAGCCGAGCGGTTAACTCACGACAGACCGCCGCCAGTACTGCTGACGAGCATTTTATCGTGGGTTTTAACAAGTTAGTAGAACCAGGGGCAAATGTGGTCGCGGGTAAGCAAGCGGCGGTGAGCGAGTTTAGTCAGGCGATTAAGCTTAATCCCAACTATACTTATGCCTACTTTTTACGAGCTATTACCTACTCGCAGCTTCAGGAACATCGGCAAGCGATTCTCGATGGCGATCGAGTCATCGCCATCGACCCGAAACTTGCCCAAGTCTACTACAATCGCGGCATTGAAAAGCAAGCCATCGGCGATCTCCCAGGAGCTTTAGCCGACTACGATCGCGCTATCGCCGTCGATCCCGCACTCGCTGAAGCCTATTTAAATCGCGCCAATCTCAAGAAGAAAAACCTCAATGACCCTCAAGGCGCATTAGCCGACTACAATCGCGTCATCGCACTCACCCCCAACGATGCTAAGGGTTACGCCAATCGCGGCAATCTCAAGGACGATCTCAACGATTCCCAGGGAGCCTTAACCGATTACGATCGGGCAATTTCCCTCGATAATAGTTACGCCCAACTTTACTACAGTCGGGGCATTGTCAAGCGGAAACTTAAAGATTTCCAAGGGGCATTAGCCGACTACGATCGGGCCATCGCCGTCGATCCCGACCTCGCCATTGCCTACTTCAATCGCGCCAATCTTAAAGGCGGTCGGCTCAATGATACCCAAGGGGCATTAGCTGACTACCAGCGCGCCATTGCCCTCGACCCCAAATATGCCCCAACTTACGTCAATCGCGGCAATCTCAAAGACGATAAGCTCAATGACCTTCAAGGAGCATTAGCTGACTACGATCGCGCCATCGCCCTCGACTCTAAATCTCCCAAAGCCTACTACAATCGCGGCGTTGTCAAGCGGAAACTTAATGACCTCAAAGGAGCATTAACCGACTACGATCGCACCATCGCCCTCGACCCTCAATCTGCTTTTACCTATGCTGCGAGAGGAAATCTCAAATATGCACAGCTCGGCGATCGTCCTGGCGGCATTACCGATACGCGCCAAGCCGCTAAACTGGCGCGGACACAGGGTAATTCTCTAATCTTGCAACTTGCAACTCAAAGATTACAAGCTTGGGGTGTGGGTGAATAATCGTGAGTTAGGCAGCTTTCGGGCGATCGTCAGCTATAATCATTTGTAAATATTTGTAAAAATCACTAATCTAAACCTGTGGGACAGTACGAACGGCTGGTATTGATGGCAGAAGACGAACTCACTCAATACAGTAGTGATGCGCGCAAAATCGAGAAATTGCGCCGTAAGATTGGGTTGTCTGTAAATCTGGCGGAGCAGAAAGCAGTCAAAGCCACTCTAGAGCAAGAACTACCCACAGGCGGCATCGTTAAATTAGTCGAAACTCAACGCCAAACAGTTGCCCTCCCATTTTGGGGCATTGCTGGATTGGGTTTATTATTTGGAATTTCGCTCAATCAGCCGCTAGATTTTATCGCCGCAGTCGGGGGTACCGCCGCCGCAATTGCCATCCAAAAATGGGGCTGGAAACTTTACGCCAAAAGGATCGTATTGGATACACTCATCGATATCGACACCAAAATTAATGAAATTAAGCCAAAACCTTGAATTAGGGGATAGAACGTAGGTTGGGTTAGCTTCGTTTGAGATCTAAATCCCCCAACCCCCTTAAAAAGGGGGCTTTAAAGAAAAGTAGGGTGGGCACTGCCCACCACAAGGGTTTCAAACAATATCTATCTAATAAATATTTATTCTTAACTACTTATTTATGATACTTATGATGCCTGAAATTTAGATTGTGGGCAGTGCCCACCCTACAATTTTCTATGTTTTGACGCAAGATGTGAGATTATCAATTATCAATTATTAAAATGAGCGATATTAAAATTGGCATTATTGGCGGTAGCGGACTTTACCAAATGTCCGCATTAAATAACATGCGCGAGGTGGCTGTCGATACGCCGTTTGGCAAGCCTTCTGACAATCTTATCGTCGGCGATTTAGCAGGGGTTGAAGTCGCTTTCTTAGCTCGACACGGACGCAATCATCATCTGACACCCACAGAAGTTCCGTATCGAGCGAATATTTATGCGATGAAACAAATCGGTGTCGAATATTTAATTTCGGCATCGGCTGTCGGCTCTTTACAGGCAGAAGTTAAGCCGTTAGATTTGGTATTGCCAGACCAATTTATCGATCGCACTAAAAGTCGGGCGAGTACGTTTTTTGGCGAGGGAATTGTCGGACATATTGCTTTTGGCGATCCGATTTGTCATCAGCTAGCAGGTATTTTAGCAGACTCGATCGAATCTCTAAATTTACCCGATATTAGCTTACATAAAGGTGGCACATATATCTGTATGGAAGGGCCAGCTTTTTCGACTAAAGCCGAGTCTAATATGTATCGAATGCTGGGCGGAACGATTATTGGTATGACTAATTTACCAGAGGCAAAATTAGCAAGAGAGGCTGAAATTGCTTATGCCACATTGGCTTTAGCTACCGATTACGATTGTTGGCATCCCGACCACGATAGCGTTACGGTAGAAATGATAATTGCCAATCTGCATAAAAATGCGACTAATGCCCAACGGGTAATTCAAGAAACAGTCAAACGATTGAGCGCAAATTTATTTGGTTCGGATGCACATTCGGCTCTTAAATATGCAATTATTACACCGATGGATAAGGTGCCTGAATCTACCAAGCAAAAACTCGAATTGTTGTTGAAAAAATATATCTAGGTTTTAGGCTTTAGAATGCAAGATCCCCGACTTCTCAAAGAAGTCGGGGATCTAAACCGATTGCGATCGCAATCTTACTGAGTCGTTTACTTAGTCGCTGGTGCTGTGGTGGTACCAGTTGTAGCTGGCGTTCCGGTAGCTGGTGCTGTGGTGCTACCACTGGGACTCATCGTACCAGTTGCGGCTGGAGCCTTTTTCGTTTTAACAGGAGCTGCGGCTGTCTTTTTGGCTTTACATTTAGCGTGTTCTCTCACGGGTAAAGTAGCCGGATCGATCGTTTCTGTACCGACGACTAGAGCTTTATATTTGCCAGCACCATCAACCAAAGCTTCACCGCAAGTATTTGCAGCTACATCTTGACGTTTAACTGGCTTGTTTTTAGCATTAGTCCCTTTAATGGGATACTTTTGTTTAGCAGTCAAACCTGTAACTACAACTTGGTCTTTGCTGGTTTTGTAAACTTCCGCAGTCGCGATCGAAGTATAACTTAGTGTTAGTAATGCGGCGATCGTGACTGTAGAGATCGAAAACTTGATGGACATATATTTGGTTGTGATTTATTTAGTTGGTTAGTTGTGTGGTAGGTGCTGAGTATTAAGTAGTAATTACTGTTTATTTGTTCCCTTTCATCGCGCGAATTAATTCGGCGGCGACTTCAGGGCGCGAAAATTCTGGCGGGGGTAATTCGCCTTGGCGGAGTAAGTCGCGAACTTTAGTACCCGAAAGATGTACGCGTTGTTCGGGGGTACTAGGACTAGTTTTGGTAGTTGCCATCGATTTGGTAACTTTACAGTAGAAAGCGTGCTCGAACATCATCGGGGTGATGCCGAGTTCTCCTGGCTCGAATTCGCTAAAAATGTGTTGAGCATCATAGGTGCCGTAGTAGTCGCCTACGCCCGCATGGTCGCGTCCGACGATAAAATGGGTACAACCGTAATTTTTGCGAATTAGAGCGTGGAAGATGGCTTCTCGCGGCCCAGCATAGCGCATTGCGGCGGGGTTGATACCGAGAATTACCCGATCGCTAGGATAATAGTGTTCGAGGATAATTTCATAACAGCGCATCCGCACGTCGGCGGGGATATCATCTTCTTTCGTCGCGCCGACTAATGGGTGTAGAAATAGCCCATCGACGGTTTCCATCGCACATTTTTGGATATACTCATGGGCGCGGTGGATCGGGTTGCGAGTCTGAAATCCGACGATCGTATTCCAGCCTTTAGCTTGAAACTGGGCGCGGGATGCAGCCGGATCGATTTGATAGGTGGGAAATTGGGGATGTGCTTGGCGTTCTAACAGGTAAATATCACCTGCTAAGTTAACATTACCTTGGTCGTAGACAACTTTGACACCAGGATGCTTTTCATCATCCGTGCGGTAAACATTAATCGCTTCTTGCTGTTTGTCGTAGGTGTATTTTTCGGTTAATTCTAAAACGCCGACAAATTTACCAGTACTGTCATCTAGTCTGACGAGCGCACCGACAACCAGTGGTGCTGCGACAGCTTCAGTAACCGATAACGTAATCGGAATCGACCACGGTAAACCATCAGCCAATCGCATTTTGGCGACCACCCCATGATAATCTGCTTCTGGCATGAACCCCTGAAGCGGACTAAATGCCCCGATCGCAATCATGACTAAATCGGAATATGCCCGCTCGTCTAATGTTACTCTGGGCAAACTATCGGCTTTACTCAGAAATTCGGCTTTTTGAGCGGGGGTGGCGATGCGATTTATCAATTTACCGCCGTGGGGTGCAATACCAGAACGCTGACTCAAACTAACTTTCCTCGCAATTTTTTAAATACTTTTATGAATCACTTTAGCAGCTTTAGGGGTAGGTTTTAGGTTTTAGGTTTTAGGTTGTTAGGGAAGATGGGAGATGGGTAGTGTGCCTACGGCAGGCTATCGCCAACGGCTTCGCTCACTAGCCGATGGGAGATGGGAGATCGGAGGAAATTCCGAAAAATCCCCTCCGAGGAGGGGTGCCCAACGGGCGGGGTTGGTAAATCTCCGCCACCCACAAACCATCTCCCAACCATCTCCACCTCTACAAGGTTGGCGATGTCTAAGCATTCGGGGTTGGGGGTTTGCAGCGAAGATGGTGAACCCACCCCGCCCTACGGGCACCCCTCCTGGGAGGGGATTTACATGCGGGGGCGAGAACGATGGTAGATTTGGATGTTATTGAATCCTGATTTCTGAGGTTATAACTAGCAACTTGGATTACTACCACAGCCAAGGCACGCATAAAGATTACCGCTTTACTCAATTAACCTGCGAGGCTGCGAAAATCTCCGGCAACTGATTCCCGATCTCAACTCGATTTCCCCATTCAATATGTCTACTAAATTATGATGCAACTCTCTCGTGCCCAATGGAATGTTTTATTCGCTGCCTGGTTGGGGTGGGGATTTAATATCTTTGATAGTTTGCTGTTTAACTATGTTGCAGCTAACTGTATTCCCACCTTGCTAGGATTACAAATTGGTTCCCCCGAAGCCAAATCCGCAATTCTATTTTGGACGGGTATTCTGACATCTTTATTATTAATCGGTTGGGCGATCGGCGGCATTATTTTCGGTCAAATTGCCGATCGGATTGGTAGACTGAAAACGATGCTAATTACGATGTTACTTTACTCGCTCGGTACGGCTTTCTGTGCCTTTGCACCCAATTTATGGTTTCTAATTGCTTTTAGGTTTTTAGCAAGCTTGGGCATCGGTGGCGAGTGGGCTTCGGGTGCAACTTTAGTAGCCGAAACCGTACCCGAAAAAAATCGCGTAGAAGCTGGGGCATTACTATATACCTCCGCGCCGATGGGCTTATTTTTAGCTACCTTTGTAAATTGGGCGATCGCTGGTAATTTAATGAAAGGTCACCCAGAAGTTTCGTGGCGATATGTGTTCGCTTGTGGGCTAATTCCAGCGGTGGCATCGTTTATCGTGCGGGCATTTGCCAAAGAGCCAGAGCGGTGGGAACATACCTCGCGCCAGGAAGCTGGTAAACTCTCTGAAATTTTCACTCCCAAATATCGCCGCGCGACAATTAGTGCGATTATTACCGCGACGACGGCTCTAATTACCTGGTGGACTTGTAATGCATTTATTTTGGTAATTTCGGGCGGGATTGCCCAAGCGAATGCCGTCGCCCAAGGATTGGATAAAGCCGCTATTTCTGTCGTCGTCGAGCAGGCGAAAACATTAGCAGCTAATTGTTATAACACGGGCGGCTTAGTTGGTACGTTGCTAACTATTCCGATCGCCAAAACCTTCGGTCGCAAACGAATGTTTTCAATATATTTTCTGTTGTCGTCGATCTTTATTTTCATCACCTTCGGCATGAATTGGGATCCGCTGACTAGAACTTATTTGTATTTTCTAGTCGGCTTAACTGTCTTCGGTATCTTTGGTAGTTTTACCTTCTATCTTCCCGAATTGTTCCCCACTCGCTTGCGTGCGACTGGTGCCGGATTCTGTTATAATACAGGTAGAATCGTTGCTTCGATCGGGCCGTTTTGGGTGGGTTCGATCGCGGCTACTGGCGGTGCAAATGCAGCAAGTAGTGGGATTAAAGCTCTGTTTTGGATCGGCTTCGTGCCCCTAATTGGCATTCTACTAATGCCTTGGGTTTTAGAAACTAAAAATAAAGTATTAGAAGATTAAAAAGCTATATGCTCTCATCCTAATTTCGGTTAAAGCTAGCGATGGGTATGGGTATTAGCTGAAAGTTGAGATTTGAGAGATTAGAAAATATTAGCAAGACTCAATTTAAAGCCAGGTAGCACATCGTCACAATTAATAGAAGTTGGCGATTGAAGAACTTCAACTTCTGCACCGATGCGATAGATTTCTACCTGGCGATCTTGAGGATTAATTAGTAAACCCAACCGCACGCCATTATCGCGATATTCGACCATTTTGGCTTGCAATTCTGACAAATTATCGGTACGCGAACGCAGCTCGACAACAAAGTCTGGAGCCAAGGGGGGAAACTTTTGGCGATCTTCATTTGTTAACGCATTCCACCGCGATAATGCCACCCAAGCAACATCAGGCGATCTTTGACTGCCTAATGGCAACTTAAAAATGGTGGAAGAACTAAATACCGCACCTAGCTGAGTTTGACGATTCCAAATTCCTAAATCTACGAGTAAATCTGCCTCGCGTTTTCCGCTTTCTCCGCCGACTGGTGACATAAAAATTAGTATTCCTGCGGCGGTTAATTCGAGTGGCTGTTCGGGATTAGCGATACAGAGTTTGTAAAACTGTTCGTGAGTGAGTTTGAGCGTGCTGAGATCGAGCGGAAATGTGTTGGGAATGTTCGAGTAAGCGATTGTCATACAACCTCCAATCGATTGCCAGAGTTAGTTTTAAGACAATTTCATTATATCCGATCGAACTCGATTGTAATTGCCGATCGATATTCTGACGATCGCGAGTTGAAGGCAAAGTTCGGGGTATCCCCTAAGTGAAAATCTTCCCCTAAGTCTGAAATCCTTATCTGGTAAATGTTCTGGGGATTCGATCGCGAGTTAGCTTAGGGTTAACCCGTGAGGCTATTCTGTGGACATGGAAACAAACACAGCCAAACAGGAGCCAACCACATGAAGACATAGCCGAGCATTAAATTCAAACCACATGTAGCGAGTAGCTTAATAGCAAAGTACCATTTTTACCCGCAAGGGGCGCAGGTCTGAGGGTTATCGCTTTATCGAATCCCCCCTCGCATCGTCGGAAATGCGGGTGCAACTCCCGCCTCGCTACCTCATCGCATTTGGGATTGTAGCTCAGTGGTTAGAGCGTCCGCCTGTCTAGCGGAAAGTCGCGGGTTCAAATCCCGTCAATCTCGTCCGACTCCTAACAAGAGTTGGTATTTTACGGAACTGTAGCTCAGTGGATAGAGCACCTAAAACATCCTTCTTCACCATTTGCCTTTCGGGGACGTAGAACTAGGGTTATCGCCTTCTAAGCGGGAGGTCGTAGGTTCGATTCCTACCAGTTTCATCATGACTTTAATCGGTCATAATTTGCTCCCATCGTCTAACGGTCAGGACACGGTGCTTTCTACACCAAAATAGGTGTATTTCTTTCAGAAAGGCTGCGCCAACGATTCCCCTTGGGAGTATTAATAATTAGTTAGGTAATAATATGTCTTTTTCTGAATCTTCTGTTTCAACTCAACCTTCGATCGATAACCAACCAAATCGAGAAATCTGTCATTATTCCGATCTACTCCGCCAATCTATTCGAGATCGATTTAAATCTGTTACGGAAAATCGACAGGGTAAGGTAAATCTATTTACCACCGCGACTACCAATCTGTTCCAAATTTTTCTAGAAGCTCTACCTGCCGATTTTCGTCAACATCATACTTGTAATAGCTGTCGGCAATTTGTCGATCGATTTGGGGGGATTGTGACGATCGATCCTGATGGTAAAACGATTCCGGTAATGTGGAATCCCGAACTCGTTCCTGACGTTTACGCGCCAGCCGTCACCAAGTTGTCGTCAGTCGTGGCTAGCGCGGCGATAGACAATGTATTTCTTTCGGATCTGCGTACTTGGGGTACTCCGGTAACGGGCAACTGGGAGCATATTGCGATCGTACCTAGCCAAGATTTGGTATTTGAGTCTACAAATTTTTATACGATTTACCAAATCGTCGCTCAAAAGCAGCAAGACTATCAGATGCTACTGCGTGGCTTGGCAGATTTCCCGCTCGAAGTGGCAAAACAAGCATCATCCCTGCTATCTAATGCTACTCTCTATCGATCGTCAGCATGTATCGGGATTGCTAAATGGTTCTTGGATCTGCACCAGCAACGCCAATCGGCGCGGAACTCGCGCTTGCGGGAAAATCTGACTTGGGTGGCTGTGGCGAACGCGCCTTCAGGCTTTTGTCATATCCGCAGCGGGATGCTCGGTACTCTGCTGGAAGATATTCAAAATGGATTGACATTTGAGCAGATTGCCCAGAAATTTAATGCCAAAATGAACCCACTGCAATATCTTCGCCCTCAAGCACCGCCGAAAGCGGGGAATATTGCTCAAGCTGAAAAAATTATCGAGCAGCTCCAAACCGCAGGTGCTTTAGATCGGCGATTTGCCAAGCTCGAAGATCTTCAGGCTCTATGGGTGCCACATTCTGCCACGCCTAAAGTCGAATCTAAAGGTATTTTCGGTCATCTCCAGACGGCTACAACCAAAGCACAGCGACAGATCGACATGCCGCCGATCGTCATGACGTGGGAAAAGTTTGCCCGCACTATTTTGCCAAATGCTAAATCGATCGAGTATTTCGTACCCACCAGCAAGCAGCCTTACATGGCATTGGTGACAGCCCAAAATCCCGAAGCTCCGCCGATTATTCAATGGGATACGCCAGAATATCGCAACCCAGTTACCTGGTATTTTTATGCAAATGGTTCGTCACCTAACGCCTGGAATTTACGATCGAATGCTTACTGTAATGTAACGGCGATCGTGCTTCAGCCTTCGTTGTGGAATCAGCCCGAAAAGTTTGCCCACAAAGGTGAAAAAGCATTTTTAATCCTGCAAAATGTCAAGGATAAGCAATACCAAAAAGGTGCTGGATTTTTCCCTGAATCGCTCAAGAATGAATATCATAGCATTCGATCGACGATGGAAGCTTATGCCAAAAATGCGGTGTTAAAAGGCAAAGATGAAGCAACGGCTTGTGGCATCGGTTTACAAAAGGGCGGCTCTTGGGATTCGATTCTTTTGCGTGTAACTACTAGGGATAATTTGCAGGTTAAATATCAACTCGATCGCTGGGATTAATGTTGTGTTTGTTAACTAATGCCAGCTTTGTTTGAAGTTGAGTTACCCCCCCAACCCCCCCTTATAAAGGGGGGGCTTTAC
>NZ_JANYJC010000364.1 GCF_025361915.1 Chamaesiphon sp. GL140_3_metabinner_50 | reverse complement strand
GAATTTACCATCCCATTTATCGATTGCTTGTTTTTGCAATAATTCGGCTGTCAGGGTTTCGCGTAATAGGCGTTGGGCTTCGGCTTGCCCCTTGGCGCGGTTGACATTGGCTTCGGCTTCTTGCTCGGCTTCTTGAGCAACGTAGACGGCTCTTTGAGCGCGTTGTTCGGCAATTTGTTTCTCTTCTACTGCTTTAGAAAATTCGGGCGAAAAATCTAAATCCACAACGCTGGTATCGAGAACGATGATTCCATATTTTTCTAGACGATTGCTGAGGGCGAGATCGAAATCTTGCTTGAGTTCGTCGCGTTTGGTAATTGCTTCTTCTACCGTGCGCCGAGCGGCGGCAATTTTAAAAGATTCTTGAGTTTGGGGCGCAATAATTTTAGAGACGATATTTTGAAGCGTCCCTTGGGTACGGCGAATATTGACGACTTGTAATGGATCTAACCGAAAATTGATGGCGAAGCTAGCAGTTAAATCTTGTAAGTCTTTAGTAGAACTTTGAGCGGGAACTTCAAATTTTTGGACGGTAATATCATAAATATCTACTTTCCCAGCCAGCGGCGGTTTGAAATGAACGCCTTCTAGCAGTACTCCATCAGCCGCTTTACCCAAGACACTCACTACCCCAGCCTCGCCAGGATTGACGACGACAAATGAGTTAAACCCAATGACTGCCAATATCACTACAAAGGCAATGGCGATTATTTGTTTCCAGTCAAGATTATTGCGAACGGTCATTTAGGCTACTTTTTGCTGTTTCCCTACTAGTTTAGAACTCGATCTCGATTTATGTCGGCGATCTCCACCCTCCCTACTTCCTACTCCTTACTTATTCAATACCACTCGCAAACCACAACCATTCATTCGCAGATCTGGAGCCAAACTGCACCGCACCGCACTTCTACAGCCGCGCGCCACATAATCCCAAGCTCCACCTCGCATCACTCGTTTATCGCGCTCGGTAGCATTGGCATCTACCCAAGCACTTCCATCCATCGGTGCGCCTCGATAGCTTGGCTGATAGGTATCTAAGCAACATTCCCAGACATTACCGTGCATGTCAGATAAGCCAAAAGCATTGGGGGGGAAGCTACCGACAGGGGTGGTGCGTTCGCGATTTTCGCCTTGAGGCGCGCCTGCATAAGGGTAATCGCCGTTATAGTTGACTAAATCGGGGGTAATTATATCGCCAAAATGAAAGGCGGTATTAGTACCAGCGCGACAGGCATATTCCCACTGGCTCTCGCTGGGAAGGGTGTATTGTCTGCCTGTTTGGTGCGATAATTTGGTGCAAAATTCTAGGGCATCATGCCAAGATATCTGTTCGATCGGGTCATCTAATCCTAATCCGTACCCTTTATCCTCGCCCATCATCTGTCGATATTGAGCGACGGTAATTGGATATTTACCGATAAAAAAAGCTGATAATGTCACCTGGTGGAGCGGCTGTTCGTCTTGATGGTGGCGATTGTCGCCCATGATGAATGTACCGCCAGGAATGGCGACTAAATCGAGACTGACTTCCTCCCCCAAGTTTTCGATGAAACATTCGACAGTACCCGGTTGCCGATCGATAATTTCACCATTATTATCGACGCTGACTGTTTCAAAGCTATAAGTGGTGAGATTATCTACAACAGACATGGTGATTTAAGCACAGGCGCGATCGATAGATCTTTTAGTATCTCATAGGCTGACGACGATCGAGATCTGCTAAAATAGGTAAAGATGAAGTTAAAATCCGCAGCATAGTTACTGCGATCGTCAGTTTTATGAGATTAATTTTGGTAATCGAGAGCCAGAGATTGGCTAGGGAGGATGGTCGAGCCTAAGTGTTTCGACCATCTGGGGTTAAATGTTGAGGCAACATTAACTCAAGCAAAAAGGTTGTATCAAAATCGCGCCGTTGGCGAAGCCTCTCCCCAGGAGAATCGCGATGCCTCTAGACTATTTTTCATCGAGGGCGTTCGTAATTTTGTCCGAGTCTCAGACAATCGGTTCGAGCTGGTAACGATTTTATTTAGCGAAAAGTTGCTGACTGCACCGCTAGCACGAAAGCTAGTCCGCCAAGCCAGGCGAGATGGAGTCCCGACACTCAATCTCACCCCCGAACAGTTTCGACAGATATCTTACACCGAAAGGGCTTCAGGCATCGCAGCAATTGTCAAGCAACGTTGGTCGAGATTAGATGAGATTTCGCCACAGGCTGGCTTATGTTGGCTAGCCCTAGAAATGGTGCGATCTTCGGGAAATTTGGGCACCCTCATCCGGACATCGGAAGCTGTCGGTGCGGCGGGTTTAATTTTGATTGGAGATCGGATCGATCCTTACGATCCAGATGTAATGCGGGCTTCGATGTGTGGAGTGTTCTCGCAGCAGTTGGTTCGCACAAGTTTCGATCGATTGGCTGATTGGTTACAACGCCATCGTTGTCAAGTTATTGGGGCATCGCCAGAGGGGAAATGCGACCTCCATCAGTTCGATTATCCCCGATTAACGGTACTATTTTTAGGGGAAGAGCGTCAAGGTTTAACCAGCCAGCAGCGGGAGTTATGCCATCATTTGGTGCGGATTCCGATGGTGGGGGATGCAGATTCGCTCAATTTGGGGGTAGCGGGAAGTTTGATGTTGTATGAGGTGTATCGATCGCGATCTTAATTCTATGCTAGTTGTGGAATCAATTTCGATCGAACATCACCCGGTTGAGATTTATTCCACAACTTATTTTGACTGAATAAAATTGTTGAAAGCAAAAGAAATGCTTGGTTTTTATGACAATATCTTTTACTAATGCTACAATTGTTATATAGCTGTGAAATTAGTTCTCCCGTTGTTTTTGCTTTCCTTGTTGTTAGATCGGAATCTTTAGTCATGCTGAATAATCGATCGTGAATGATTCGATCGATCGGTAGAGATTTAGATCGTATCTTCATCATGTACTCTATACCTATTGGTTGACTCGTTAGGTTGGAAAAGCTTTGAAATCATGAGAGGTTTACGATGAAAGCATTGCTGCTCTATCCTCGATTTCCGCAATCATTTTGGTCTTACGATCGAGCGATGTCTATGGCTGGACTCAAGGCAGTGATTCCCCCGCTGGGAATTATTACCGTGGCGGCACTATTACCCCAAGACTGGGAAATTCGATTTTACGATCGCAATGTCAGCCAGGAAACCGAGGCAGATTGGGAGTGGTGCGACCTGGTAATTCTCTCGGCGATGCTGGTGCAGAAACCCGACTTCCACGCCCTAATTCAAACAGCCCTACGATTGGGTAAAAAAATCGCCGTAGGCGGCCCCTATCCCACCTCAGTGCCCCAGGATGCCTTGGCTGCTGGCGTACATTACCTAATTCTGGATGAAGGGGAGATGACGGTACCATTGTTTGTGGAGGCAATCGCACAGGGGCAAGCAGAAGGTGTCTTCAGATCGATCGAAAATAAGCCAGATGTCACCACCAGCCCCATGCCCCGTTTCGATCTGCTCCAAATGGATGCCTACTTCATGATGGCGATGCAGTTTTCGCGGGGCTGTCCCTTCAACTGCGAATTTTGTGACATCATCTCTCTCTACGGTCGGAAACCTCGCACCAAAGCACCACAGCAAGCCCTCGCCGAACTCCAAACCCTCTACGATTTAGGTTGGCGCGGATCGCTATTCATCGTCGATGATAACTTTATTGGCAATCAGCGCAATGTCAAAAACTTTTTGCGCGAACTGATTCCTTGGATGCAACAGCATGACTACCCCTTCACCTTTATGACGGAAGCGTCGGTGAATTTAGCTGAGGATGACGAATTGCTCCAATTGATGGCAGCAGCCCGATTCTATGCCGTATTTCTAGGGATCGAAACCCCCGACCAAGACAGTCTTCACGTCACCCAAAAACTCCAAAATACCCGCCAACCACTAGTCGAAGCCTGTGCAAAAATCAATCAAGCTGGAATCTTAATTTACGCCGGATTTATCCTCGGTTTCGATGGCGAACGCACTGGAGCAGGCGAACGGATTCAAGCCTTTGTCGCCCAAACTAGTATTCCCCAACCGATGCTGGGCATCCTTCAAGCATTGCCCAATACCGCACTCTGGAACCGACTCGAACGAGAGCAACGGCTCATCGAGGGCATCGGCATTACTGAGACGGGGGATCAAAATACCCTGATGAATTTTATCCCCACCCGCCCCATCGCCGACATTGCCCAAGAGTATGTAGATGGCTTCTGGACATTGTACGAACCTGCTAATTATCTCCATCGCTGTTTCGAGCAATGCCTCAGCATCGTTGTTAAAACTGGTTCGCAGCAAACGATGAAACTACCACTGAGCAAAGGACTGCGGGTTTTAGCTCAGTTAATCTGGCATCAAGGGCTGCGCCGTCCCGCACTGCGGGGACAGTTTTGGCGACAACTATGGACGATTTTACGCACTAAGCCCCAGGTGCTAAATATGTATTTGGGTTTGTGCTTAACTGGCGAACATTTTTGGGAGTACCGGATTTTAGCCAGGGAAAGGATCGCTCGACAGCTAGGCTCCGACCCTCTCGATGTCTCTATACTCTCCGATCGAGTAATCCAGATTATCTAGCGATACACTCATTCAATTATTAACACGCTGTGGTTATATCGTTAAGATCGCGGGATCTCCAACCTTGCATCGGTCGGCGATCGATTGTTATCCTAAAATGTAAAGAGATGTAACGCAAATAATTTGCATAGGGTAAGGCATCGATGGTAACAACAGCAGTAGCAACGGATCGAGTCACAGCGGGTGGAGACGAACCGACGAAATTCGAGCCGATCGAATCTTGGTATCCGGTAGCTTATATTGAAGATCTGGATAAACTCACACCGACACCGTTTACATTACTCGATCGAGACTTGGTTATCTGGTGGGATAGCCATGCAGCAGATTGGCGGGCATTCGACGATCGTTGTCCCCATCGATTGGCTAGACTATCGGAAGGGCGGATTGCCGAAGATGGGTTATTGGAATGTCCTTATCATGGCTGGGCATTTACAGGCGATGGTACGTGCGATCGCATCCCCCAGCAATTACCCGATGCTAAAGCGGAAACATCGCGCCGCGCTTGCGTTAAATCGCTGCCAACTGCGGTGCATCAGGGATTATTATTTATCTATCCAGGGACGGCTACAAGAGCTGTAGGGACTCCCGTACCGTTAATTCCGGTACCGATGGTAGATGGCAAGCCGAGCGATGGCTGGGTGATGATGAATACGTTTCGCGATTTGCCTTATGATGCGATGACGCTGCTCGAAAATGTTCTCGATCCGAGTCATTTACCATTTACCCATCACAATAGCGTCGGCAAGCGATCGAATGCTAGTCCGGTAGAATTAGAAGTAACTTCATCCGACAAATTAGGCTTTACAGGCACTTGGGCGGAAGGGCCGAGAAAAGGTACGCTAGGCAGACAAGATAGCACTTTTATCGCGCCATGTCTGATGTGGCACTCGCTGACATCGAAGCAATTTGGCGAAACGATTACGGTAGTATATGCCACGCCAACGCGCAAGGGTGAATGTCGAATTTTCGCCAGATTTCCATTTAAGTTTGCGAGTAAAGTTCCGGCATTTTTTATTAAAAATACCCCCCAATGGTATTCGCACATTAATAATAATGCGATTTTAGAAGACGACCAAATTTTTCTGCACCATCAAGAACGCTATCTAGTCCAAAGCGGCGGGAGCGAGAATTTTAGTCAGGCTTTTTATCTGCCAACCAAAGCCGATGCCTTTGTATTTGAATACCGTCAGTGGTTGAATGATTATCAAGCCGCTCCGTTTCCCGGACAAACTTTTTCGCCAGCATTACCAACAGAAAAGTTACTCGACAGGTATCACAGTCATACCGAACACTGTCAGAGTTGCAGTAATGCCTATAAAAATATTAAAACAGCTAAAAGCGCAATCGTTATTACCGCGATATTCGCTTGGATAGTTGCTACTATTTTTGCACTGAATGGTGGTGAGAATGCCCTGAGTATAGGCTTAATTGCGATCGGTATAGTGGGAGTCGGTGCGATCGGCTGGGGGGTCTGCGATCGCCTGCAAACTAAGCTAGAGCTAGGCGATCGTCTTCCCGCCCGCAATCGTAAGTAGACACTAAAACTAAAAACCCGACTTTTTCAAAAAGTCGGGTTTTTGGAAGAACAGTATTAATTAATCAACTGTCACAGCCTTTACATCAACAGGAGCATCCTCAACAGTTGTTTTTGTTGTTCTATCGGATCTAGTGCTTTGCGCTTGTAATTTTTCTTTGGCAAGTTGCGAAACCTCAGCAATTAATAACGAGATCACAATCCCATCATCGAGCCAACCAATAATTGGGAAAACATCGGGAGAAATATCGATCGGACTAACTAAATAAACGATGGAGCCAGCTACTACCCACCACCGATATTTAGGATTACGTAACAAGTCGCGATACCAGTTGTAAATCGATTGAATGGAAAAGTTCATGTCGGTTTCCTTTGAGCTATTTCTGAGCTACTTATATCATCTACTAATTAACTCAGTTTCGACAGGTGTGGAAAACTGATAGTTTTGTCGTGTCGTCCACACCTGTTTAGGTTTTAGGCTTGATAGCTTGATAGTTTTAGGGATTAAGCCGAGAGGGTTCTGGCTTGCTTAATCATGGCGATGAGGGTTTGGTGAGCGTCTTCGGAGTCTTGCAGTTCGCGATCGAACGGAATTCGCAAATTGACGGTTTCACCATCGACTTGGGCGGTAAGATCCATACCTAAGGGATCGATCGCACTCATGGCGGCTGTCGCGGCGGTGGGGGCTTTACCGTAGACTTGAGCGTATGTAAGCACGGCGGAAGCATGATCGTCGTTCATGTGTTTGCAGATGCGATCGCTAATTTCTGGGCTGATAATATCTGCCATAAGAATAGGTTGGTGTGGTAGCTAAAAAAATATATCTCGATCGTACCGCAAACATCCACTTTATAGCTAAAACTAGGGTTGCTTCCCGGTCTGTTTTTTGAGTCGTTCGATGGCTAGCTGATAAAATTTTGTGTTGCCCTGTTGTTGAAATAATTCTGCGGCTCGTTGCATATCAGCTATTGCTCCAGATTTATCATTTAAGCGATCGTGTTTCAGCATACTGCGATTATTATAGGCGATCGCATAGTCAGGGTCGAGTTGGATGGCGCGATTTAAATCGGCTAATGCTCCCTGAATGTCCTGGAATTTGTCCGCTTTGAGCAAACCGCGATTGTTATAAGCAATTGCATTGTTAGGGTTGAGTTGGAGGGCACGATTGTAGTCGTCTAATCCGCCCCGCACATCTTGGAGTTTTTCTTCTTTGAGCCAACCGCGATTGTCGTAAGCAGTAGCATAGTCAGGGTCGAGTTCGATGGCGCGATTTAAATCGGCTAATCCGCCCCGAACATCATCAAGTTTGTCCGCTTTGAGCAAACCGCGATTGTTATAGGCACTAGCCAAGTTAGGGTCGAGTTGAATGGCACGATTGTAATCGGCGAATCCGCCCCAAACATCCTGGAGTTTGTCCACTTTGAGCAAGCCGCGATTGTTATAGGCACTAGCCAATTTGGGATCTAGTTGAATGGCACGATTGTAGTCGGCTAATCCGCCCCGAACATCCTGGAGTTTCTCTTCTTTAAGCGAACCGCGATTGTTGTAGGCAGTAGCATCGTTAGGATCGATTTGGATGGCGCGATTTAAATCGGCTAATCCGCCCCGCACGTCCTGAAGTTTGTTCGCTTTGAGCAAACCGCGATTGTTGTAAGCCCCAGCATAGTTAGGGTCGAGTTGAATGGCGCGATTTAAATCGGCTAATCCGCCCCTAACATCTTGGAGTTTTTCCTGTTTGAGCGAACCGCGATTGTTGTAGGCAATCGCAGATTTAGGATCGAGTTGGATGGCGCGATTGTAGTCGGCTAATCCGCCCCGAATGTCCTGGAGTTTGCCCTGTTTGAGAAAACCACGATTGCTGTAGGCAATAGCCAAGTTGGGGTCGAGTTGAATAGCGCGATTGTAGTCGGCTAGTCCGCCCTGAAGGTCTTGGAGTTTGTCCTCTTTGAGAAAAGCACGATAGCTGTAGGCAATAGCCAAGTTGGGATTGAGTTGAATGGTGCGATTGTAGTCGGCTAATGCGCCAGTATAATCTTGTTTACTTAACTTCTGCCCTGCTAATGCGATGTAGTCATCAGCTTTTGGTGCGGTGTTTTGCGGAATGGGTGCTACTTCTGCGGCTAGCTCCACGCCCATTTTGCTGGCAACCGTCGCGAAGCGATTGACAGGGATGCCGAGATTGAATCCGGTTTTGGCTCCAGTGTCATCGCGATCTCCCCTACCGTGAATGGCGACTAGTTCGCCGTTGCTATTTAAAACTGCGCCACCGCTCATGCCTGGTAATGTATTGTTGCTATAGACCAAGGAGTAGCCTTTTTCTAAAACTTTATCGCTGTTGGCAGAAACTTTGCCTTCCCTAAATACAAAGATTAACTCGGTGATAGCCGTACTCGTACTTGGAAATCCGCCGACATATAAATCCATGCCCGATTTGAGTAGGTTACAATTGCCGAGTTTGGCGGTGGGATATTTGGTTGCCGATTTGAATTTAACTACTGCCAGATCGATATTACCTGGAGATGTACGGATCGAGCTGCTAATAATATCGTACTTGCGATCGTCGGATGTCGTAATTTGATAACTGGCTTTGTTCTTCACTACATGAGCGGCAGTGAGGACGGTATAAATATCACCTTGCTGTTGCAGGATGACTCCCGAACCGACACTATTGGGTTCGGTAATTAAAACGGTAATTGCTTTAGCTGTTTCGCCAATCTCGACTGATGACTTAGCACAGGCGATCGTTTGGACGAGGGGAATTGTAGCGGTAATCCCGATTAGTCCCGCCCACAGTGAAATTTTGGATGACATGAGGATGTAACTAACTTGTGATGAGATTAATATTAACCCAAGTTGCTAGTTACAGTTGAGATGCCAAAGATATCTACCAAATCGATCGGTTTTTAAAAAGCAATGGCACTCAAATGGCGAGATTGCGTACTCAATTTAGCGGTTGAGTTAAAAAAGCATACTCAGTGACGATCCGATTTTCTAATAAATGTTCTTGAATGATGCGCTCGATGACTGCTGGAGTAGCAGAATGATACCAAACACCATCGGGATAAACAACCACGATCGGGCCGTGATGACAGACGCGCAAACAGTTGGCTTTAGTCCGAAATATGCATCCTGGCTGTGCGTCAGGCAGATCTAGCTTTAGTTCTTTAAGTCGGCGTTTGAGATAATCCCACGATGCTAGGCTATCGGCTTTATCGCAGCATACAGGTTTGGTTTGGTCTGCACAAATTAGAATATGTCGAGAAATGCGATCGAGTCCTAGTTGCGCGATCGATTTAGCAAACATCTCGGTGTCTGGCAAGTTATCATCCATGAGGGGAGATGGGAGTGGGGAGATGGGAGCGGGGAGAAGTAAGGAGTAAGGAGTAAGAAGTAAGGAGTAAGGAGTAAGAAGTAAGGAGTAAGAAGTAAGGAGTAAGGAGTAAGAAGTAAGTTACTTCTAAAACCTAAAACCTATTTCTGCCCCCGCCTATGGAGCGGCTGGAGCGGGTGTAGTGACTGGTGCTGTTGCTGGCGCGACTACTGGCAGGGTCGTGGGTGCTGCTGCGGGTGTTGTAGCAGCAGTAGCTATTTCTAGGCGATAAGTACCAGTTGTCGCACCTGGTGGTGAGACGATTTCGATTCGATACTCGCCAGATAGCGGGAGATTGCCCTGCCAGTTGACCGTATTTTTGGCGTAGACATCAACATTCGCCTGATTGGGAGCGAGGATATTCATCGTTGCTCCTGGCGGATTGCCACTGAGTGATGCCTTGAGTTGTTGCCCTGCCTGAAGCGTCATACTAAAGACTGTCGATTGGTTGGCATTGAGCGTCCCTTCTTTAACCAGTGGTTTGCCCAGTTCTAGGTTCAAAGCTTCCGCAGCAGCAGCGACAGGTACGGGTGCGGGGGTAGCCGCCGGGATGGGTGCAATTGGCGCAGTAGTGGCAATTGGGGCTGGTGTCTGGGGAATGATGGCGGCTGGATCTGTCGGTATGGCAGTTGTCGGCGCGGGGGGTAATGTTTTAGTGCCGCTATTCGATGTTGTCATCGATCGACTGATAATAAAAATCGGGAGTACTAAAAATATCAGTGCGGCTGCTGCCGCACCTAGGGCAATTCCCCAGGGGGTATTCAAAATTCCACGTAGCGGATTTTGGGGTCGGAGCGGCTCCAGCTTGCGGACGGGAATATTCGAGCGTTTGACTCGCGATAGTGGTACCGCTGGACGGTTGTTTGCAGATGAGGATCGATCGTTTGCGGTGATGCGACTACCCGCAGTGGGTGGGACGAATGTGCCTGCGGGAGCATCGGTGGGAATGGCTGTAGAGCCGACGAAATCTGAGACGGAGCGGAGAGCTTGCGCGACCTCATTTGCGGACTGGTAGCGGCTATTAGGTACCCTACTGAGCATTTTATTGAGAATTTTGGAAAACCACGGCGACAAGGTGGGCACCCATTGATGCCATTTCCAGGTCATGGTACTTTTGTCAATCAGACTTTCGGGTTTGCGTCCGGTCATCATGACTACTACGGTGACTGCTAGGGCATATAAATCGCTATTGGCGTAAGCTTCGCCAGTTTGCAGTTGTTCGCCCGGAGCGTATCCGGCTTTGCCCACAGTAGTGCCTTGATGGATTTGGGTGGAGACTTCGAGTTGGGTAACTCCGGCTTTAACAACGCCAAAATCAATCAGAACTGGCAACTTATCGCGATCGCGAAAAATAATATTATCGGGAGAAATATCGCGGTGAATGATGCCCATTGCGTGAATATGCGACAATACTGGCAGCATATTCTTGAGAAATTCGACGGCTTCGAGTTCGGTAAATGTCGTACTATTTTTTAAGCGATCGCTGAGAGTTTTGGCAACGGTTTTCCCCTCTGCATACTCTTGCACCAAAAAGAGCCGTTTCTGCTCTTCAAAGTTGGCACGAAATTTAGGAATTTGGGGATGGTTGATTTGATATAATACTTGAGCTTCGCGTTGGAATAGCTCCTTAGACTTTTTGAGCGCGTCGCGACCGCGATCGTTAGGGCTGAATTCTTTAAGTACGCACATCTCGTCAAAACAGCCCGTGTCTTGAGATAAGTAGGTACGACCAAACCCCCCCTGACCTAATACTTTGGTCACGCGGTAACGCTGTTGGAGCAATGTTCCCAATGGAATTGGTGGGTGCATAACCAGAACTTACGCCTAGAACTAAGGAGGATATAGAAGGTTGACTAAACATATTTTAGTCAAGATCGAGCGAAATTTATGGCGATCGATCTGGATCGGTTATGCCGATGAATCGATGGTTGGCTAGTTATCTTTAAAATCGACGGTCGTATTTATTCGATTATAGATAATTTAAATCTCTAACCGTTCTTATCATACCCTCGCAGCAGTCAGAATCGTTCATCTGTGCCGAATAAACTTACTATGAAAATTTTGCTTGTAGATGACGAAGCCGCTCTGACAGAACCATTGAGCCGACTATTGACTAGGGAAGGATATACGATCGATGTCGCTACCGACGGTCGAACTGGCTATACTTTAGCTAGTGGTGGCAATTACGATTTGCTAATTTTAGACTGGATGTTACCGCAGTTGACTGGGTTGCAGATTTGCCAACATTTACGCGATCGGGGCGACCTAACTCCAGTATTATTTTTAACAGCTAAAGATACGCTCGACGATCGGGTAATTGGACTCGATGCGGGTGCGGATGATTATTTGATCAAGCCGTTTGAGTTGCGGGAATTACTAGCGCGGGTGCGCGCGTTGCTCCGGCGGGTACCGACGACAGATCCTACACCCACTCCAGCTAAACTCCAAGTGGACGATTTAGAGTTAGATCTTGACAATCAACTCGCCTATGTGAGGGGACGGAGTATCGAGCTGTCGGAAAAAGAAACCCAGTTACTCGGCTATCTAATGCAGAATTCTGGGCAAGTCATGACTCACAGCCAAATTCAAGCACATCTCTGGGGGGAAAATACCGCACCTAGTAGTAATGTTTTAGCTGCATTGGTGCGACTGCTCCGCCGGAAAATTGAGGTTGAGGGTTCGCCAGAATTGATTCAGACTGTTTATGGGAAGGGCTATCGGATTGGGCTTAGGCTTTAAGATTACCTCTGTTATGGCAGTCGCTCACGAGCGGTTAAGACATGCTTAAATCTCAGTCCGTGTAGGCGGACTTTGCAACACTAGCGGCGATTTCAATCGCTGTGCTGTCTGAATCGCCCTGTCGGTTGCTAGACGATGACTATTTGTACTAAGCGTAGCGGTAGCGATGCGCTAAACCCTGGGGTTTCCCCAGGGTTTAGCGCATCAAGACAGACGATAAATACTTGTGGTTTGCGAGTATTATTTGCGTGGGCAGAACCCTGATCTGGGGGTTCCGACCCCCAGACCCCCCGTGCCAGAGGCGGAACGCCGCCCCTCAAACTCCCCTGCGTAAGGGTGGGTTAGTTAGAATCGGGGTGGGTGTTACTACATTCCAAGG
>NZ_JANYJC010000316.1 GCF_025361915.1 Chamaesiphon sp. GL140_3_metabinner_50 | reverse complement strand
CCGACATTATCAGCGGCTTGAAAACTCGCGCTCTCCATCTCCAAGCCTGGGAACTGGTGCGGACTAACTGCGAACGCGCTGGCGGTGGTTCCTCTTCTCAAGTAGCCACGACTGAATCGGTGTTCCCAGTCCCCAACATCGGTACGCTCCCCCTCGAAGAATACGCCGCAGGCGAAGCCAAAGTATCCACCACCGCAATGGGGCGATTAGTCGGCTACGTGGGACAACAGGATAAAAACTTCCTCGTCACCAACGCCGATGGCAACGAAGCTTCAGGGATTGCTAATATCAACCAAGCTCTAAAAATCATCCACCCCACCACCGACGATTTATACTTCCAAGCACCCGACGGGCAAGTATACGAACCCCTGAGCGAAGACGCTTGCGCTGGACTCGCAGCGGGACTCGCCCTCATGGGTGCGCGTACCCTCTGGTGTTCTTACGAATCCTTCGCCATTAATGGTTTACCAATCTGGCAAACCGTCACCCAAGCAATGGCAGAATTGCGCCGCCCCACACCTTCCACCATCACCCTCTACACCGCAGGCGCACTGGAACAAGGACGCAACGGCTGGACGCACCAACGTCCGGAAATCGAAGCCTACTTCGCCTCGATGATGCGGAATGGTAACGTCTTCCCCGTCTTCCCACCCGATGCCAATAGCATCCAAGTCTGCTATGACTGGGCATTAACTACCCAAAATAAAGGCGTAGTCATCACCGCCAGCAAATCACCCCTACCCATCCGCACCACCTTCGCCCAAACTCGTCAAGGTTTGGAAGATGGCGCGGTAGTCTTGCAAGAGACCCCTGGCGATAAGCAAGTAGTCTTTGCAGTTATCGGTGACATGACGCTAGCACCAGCGTTTGAAGCCGCTGCGTTTTTAAAAACCGAGGGCATCGGCTCAAAAATCGTCTCGATTATCAATCCTCGTCGCCTCTATCGCCCTAGCGATGTCGCCTGGGATACCTGTAGCCAGCCTGACGGCGGTTTTCTCTCTGATGCTAAGTTTGCCGAAATCTTTGGCGGCAGTGCCCTGATCGGCCTGACAGGTGGCGCACCAGCAATGTTGGAACCCGTGATGCTGCGATCGAATTCTCCTCGCGATACCTTCGCCTGGAAGCGCGGCGAAACTACGGCTACTGCGGGTCAATTGATGGCGTTTAATGGCATCACTGCTGAAGCTTTATGTAAACGGGGATTAGAGTTAGTGGGTTAAGATTCGTTGGCGTAGCCTCTGCGAAGGCAGACGCTATGCGTTGGCGGAGCCTCTCCTGTGGAGAAACGGCTTTGCCGAATCGTCCCTGTCTCCGTTTGGGGATGGGGATTTAGGTAGATTTCAAAGATAAAAATAGTTGAGATATCTACGTGACAGACATCTTAGAGCAGGTTAGACTAGCAGCAGGCAAACGATTATTATTTCTGCCTCATACGATTCGGCAAATGTCTCGCCCAGATCGAATGATTACAACAAAAGATGTTGAAGATGTCATCATGACAGGTGAGGTTATTGAAGATTATCCTGAAGATACCAGAGGTCACAGTTGTTTAATATTGGGATGTGTCATGAATAGTAGATACATTCATGTTGTGTGTGCTCCCAAAGATGAATATTTAGCTATTATCACCACATATATTCCAAATCTAATTCAGTGGACACCAGATTTTAGAGAGAGGCTTTAAAGATGGAATGCTTATACTGTAAAGCTCAGATGAAGAAAGGAACCGCACCTTTTAGTATTGACAGAAATGGCTATCATATTTCATGGGACGCTATTCCTGCGTGGGTATGCGAACAATGTGGGGAGTCATTATTAGAAATGCAAGAAGTCGATACTATTCAAGCTGCACTTGCTGTTCTCGATCGCGATCTAGTTTCGTTAGTTGCTAGTATTTAAGAGAATCGCTCGATTGCACCTCGCGATACCTTTGCATGGAAATTTGAGGGATAATGTCAGCAATAAATAATTCAGATGAAGTCAAAATGCTTGAAGCAGTGAGACATAAACAAATGGAAGTTCGGATTGCAAACGCAATCGAAACGAATGCAACTCATCTCGATCTATGTGGTAATCTATTGACTCATCTATCAGATAATATTTGCAAATTAAGTAATCTGACCCATCTGTGCTTGTCGGGAAATTGGCTGACTGAATTTCCAGAAAGTGTTCTTTGTTTGACCAATCTAGTTAGTTTAGACTTAGATGATAACGGGATCGTAAATATTCCATCTAATATTTCTAGCTTAACTAAATTAAAAACATTAATTTTGAGCCATAACCAATTTTTTGAATTACCAGAAAGTCTTGGGTGCTTGACTAAGTTAAACTACCTGAGCTTAGAAGGTAATATTTTAGAATATATTCCAGATAGTGTTTGTAACTTGGTCGATCTGACACACTTAAATTTGTACGGCATGAGATTAATTAAATTACCAAATGATTTAGGTCGCTTAACAAAGTTAGAAGAGTTGGAACTGACGAGTAATCGATTAACAGAGTTACCCGAAAACATTGGTAATTTGACTAAAATTGAAAGATTAGATCTGACTGGAAGCTCTCTTATGTACTTGCCAGATAGTATTGGCAATTTATGTGAATTAATAGATCTAAATCTAGAAGAAAATCAGTTAGCTAGCTTACCAAAAAGCATAGGCAAATTAAAAAAGTTAACAGATTTGAATTTAGAGGGTAATCCACTAACAGATTTATCCGCGTTGCAAGGTTTGTCTACCGATCCAGAGGTTCTCTGCTTTGGAGTAGATCTTCCTCGAAGATATTGGACTAAATTTAGCGAATGGCAGCCTAAATGGTTATTAGAAGAAGATAATGCGGAGATCCGTAAAGTACTTATTGAAAATGTAGGGTACGATCGCATTTGTGAAGAATTGTCTGCGGTCAAATTGGATAGCTGGCGAGAGTATACGTTGCTCAGAATTGAAGGTGAAGCCGATATTGAACCCATATTATTATTAAAGATGATTTGTCCAAGTACTGGGCATATTCATATCTTGCGAGTACCTCCGGATATAGATCTTGCTGAGTCAGCAATTACTTGGATAAATTGGGGTATCCATCCAAGTGAAATTGCGATCGCTACTTAATATTCTTAATTTCAAATCGCACCCACCACAGCTAATAAACGACGTTCTCTATCTGCCACGAATTCTAAGCAAGCTCTGATATCTTCTGCTGTCAATTCGGGAAAATCATCAATAATTTCTGCCTGAGACATGCCCGCAGCCAGCCACCCCAAAACATCGTATACAGTAATTCGCATTCTTCTAATACAAGGTTTTCCACCTCGCTTACCTTGCTCGATGGTAATAATATTTTGATAGCTCATAGGACAATCCAGAATATTTCCTATTTAGAGTGTAGCCTAGTTCTATAGATGTTAAAGCATCTATGTCAATGCCCAAAATTAATAATGGGAGGGGCAATTTATAAACTGCCCCTCCCATTAGTCTCGCCAGATTCTGGCTCGATAATTGCTAACTGTTAGACAGCCGTTTCTGCCATTACTTCTATTGCTGCTGGTGCAGATGCCGCCGCTGCTTTGAGCTTGGCTTCGTCGATGAGGAATTCTTCGACTTGAGCTTGAATTTCTGTGCGGACGATATCTCTGTACTCTAGGAAATGTTCGATTTGGGCACAAGTACCCAAATAACTACTTACCCCACCTGGATTGAGCTGATACATACTCCAGAGGTTGCGCCAGAACTGCCAACGAGTGGAGCGGACGAAGCCTTGTCGCCAGCAGATAATCAGTAAGGCACGTATTACCAACCAACTAAATGCTTTTTTGCGACCTTCACCTTTGTCGGGATAGGTAGCCTCACCGAGTGTTAGATAGTGACGGTAAGTACGATCGAGGAACTTCGATGGCTCGTATAATTCATCGAAGGCATCCATGTACTCGTAGGCAATTTCTTCGAGGGGACGAGTCGGGACGAAATTCATTAGCGTGGTTTGGTTGATGTTGCCATCTGCCGTACCGCGCAATCGTCCTTCTCTTTCTAATCGATGCGATAATGCTGTATCTGGTAGTGCTTGGAGCATACTAAATACGGCGGTGGGAATATTTGTCTGTTCGACAAATTTAACGATTCGTTGTCCGGCACCTGTTTTTTCACCATCGAAGCCGATGATAAATCCTGCCATGACGCGCATCCCCGATTTGGCAATGCGTTCGACAGCTTCGGTGAGGGAACTGCGGGTATTTTGGTGCTTTTGAGTCAGTGCGAGACTTTCTTCATCTGGGGTTTCAATACCTAAGAAGACAGAACCAAAGTTACATTTGACCATCATATCCATCAGTTCTTGGTCGTTTGCCAAATCGACTGAGGCTTCGGTCGCAAAGGAGAAGGGATACTTATGTTCGACCATCCACGGTAGTAGTTCTTTGAGCAACAGTTTGACGTTGCGCTTGTTGCCGATGAAGTTGTCATCGACCATAAAGATACTGCGCCGCCAACCCAATTCGTAGAGATAATCGAGTTCTTTGAGCATTTGCGCTGGATCTTTAGTCCGGGGTTTGCGACCGTATAAGACGATAATATCGCAGAACTCACACTGGAACGGACAACCGCGCGAGAACTGGACAGACATTTCGGCATACGCATCGAAGTCTAACAGTTCAAAGCGGGGGATGGGAGTAGTGGTAACGTCAGGACGTTCGCCATTTGGTGCGCGGAAGGTACCGGATGTTTGCCCTTGTTTGACTGCTTCGACAAATAGGGGGATAGTCAGTTCGCCTTCATCGAGAATGAGGTAGTCTGCGCCAACTTCAGCGACTTCTTTTGGCAAAGCGGTTGGGTAAGGGCCACCAACAGCGACGCGTTTGCCACGGCGTTTGGCTTCTTTAATTTGGGCGAGTAAATCTGGTTTTTGGACGATCATTGCCGAGCAAACTACCAATTCTGCCCAATCCCAATCAGCGTCAGTAATGTCGCGAACGTTCAAATCGACGAGCTTATAGTTCCATTCTTGCGGCAGAATAGCGGCAACGGTGATCAATCCCAACGGCGGAATCAGGGATTTGTAACCCATCAGTTCGATCATTTTTTCAAACGACCAAAAGCTTTTGGGGAATCGGGGATAGAGGAGCAGAACGTTCATAATATTATCTCCAAGTAACGGCATTCCCCGTTAGGTGGAATGATGGACGCATACAACTTACTGACCCTAGTTTAATTGGTTTTGTTTCTTTGCAACAATATTATCCCAAAAACTTTCTCAGATCGAATTCTACAGGATCGGGTGCGGTAGCATCTTGAGCTGGTAGCGATCCTCGATCGAGGGTAGCCGATAACATTAATAAGATCCGCTCGGTATAGTCTACCGCACCGCGTAATTCTCGATCGAGCAGATCTAAGCCGCCATTGGCATATTCCTCAAAAATCTGAATTCGTTGCTGTTCAAAATCAGCTCGATCTGGTGAAATTACATTAATATTTTCAGTAGCAGCGATCGCAATTAGTTTCATCACCGGGTCGTATCCACGAGCAATAAAGATCTCCATACTAATCGGCCCTGGTTCTTTTTTAGAAATTTCGCCTAGAGGTATGCGTTGTTTTTGTTTGGCACCCAAGACTGCGGCAAATAAAATAATATCTGCATATGTCTGAAATGGACTGTTATTTTCGGTCGATGCCATTAATGATTTGACTAGTTCGGCTTTATCTTTAGCTACTCTGATACGGTTTTCGGACATAGGTTTTAGTTGAAAGTTGAAAGTTGAAAGTTGACACTTCTCCTTACGGAGACGCTACGGCTTCGCTCAGTGCAAGAAGTTGAAAGGGCGATTATTAAAAAATTACCCTATCTTCTAGTTGAAGATAGGGTAATTTAAGACTGTAAATTTTAGATCTATTTAGCTAAGATTGAAAAGCTACTGAGGACGGGAAGATTTGCAACTAATAAGTAGGCAACTGCCGCGCCACCAATGCCGCCAATCAGGAAGGCGGAGGTAAATTCACTCCAGCCTTTGCCAGTATTGAGATCTGCGGGTGCTTTGGGAGCCGCAACACTAGGTAGTGGTGGTGCGGTATTGACAGCAGCATAGATAGCTAGGCAAGCACTCAGAATTACGACTAATCCAATTGTGGAAGCTAACCCGGCGAGATATGCTTGGTCGGTATGACGGAGTGGCCCCAGCAGGGTGAATGGGCCGAGTAAGAAGTAGCCATGAGCCATGCCGACTTCTAGTCCCCGTCGTTGGGGTGCCAAACCAGCCCGATAAGCTGGTAAGTTGCTGATAAAAGCTTTGATTATGCCAGAAGAGTTGACTGGAGTAGCTAAGTTGCTAACTTCAGGATTGGGACTGCTGACAGCTTGAGGACTTGCCATAGAAAACCTCTCAAAATAGTTAAGGAAATGGAGGAGTAAGGATTGGGAATGAGGAATTAGGCTGATGACTAATTCCTAGTTTTAAACACCAATTATTACAAGGGATGAAATAGTAAGTCGGGGAAAAAGCGATTGAACTCGATGATAATTCCCGCAGTAAAAGTCATCCATACTGCTGCCAATACTGGCGCGGTAGATAAAAATCTTAGAAAATGTGACATGGACTAGCTCCAGAATTTAAGATCGATATGTTGCGATTGTGAGCACATTCGGTAACGCGGGGATGCGTAAATTAGGTAAGTTATTAGTTACATTGCTGTTGACTGCTAACTAAGTAAAAGCAACTACATTAACTCGATAGCCGATCGAGTAAAGTCAAGCTATACCAAACGACCAGATTTACCGAGGCGAAACAGTAATTTCGCTATCTTTAGCAACTAATTTACCAGAAGTAAATTCACCTAAAGCCGCAGCGGGCCAAGCGAATCCGCCTAACATGCAACTAACGGCTAAGGGCACATCGATGACAATTTCCTTGTCTTCGGTGTTGTCACCTTTTTTGATGGCAATCATGTATGCACGACCGACCCAACCAATCCAACCAGCGATGTACAGGAACAAGATGCTAGGGATGAGAAAGTCACCCGCGCGATCGAGTCGTCCGTCTACAATTAGGTGTGGTAGACCTTCTGGGCCGCAGAGTGCTTGAGAGTAACGTTCAAAACGTTTCTTGCCAGATTCGGGGTCGTTGGTGGTATTCCGCGCCATTTTCGCACGCTGTTGAAAAGCAGGAGAATCGCCACAACGGACGAGTCCAGCTACTTCTGACGCAGATGCAAGTGGAGTAAAGTTAAACCAAAGACAGATGGCAAAGACCAAAGCCAACAGTTTTTTCATAGCGATTGTTTCCTTATATAACAAAACAAATAGTTTTATTTACAAACCACACATCGGGCTGCCGATCTGATTTAGTAAAAAAACTACAATAGCCTTTTGGAAATTTTTGGCAGTCTTTCGTGTCGATCGCGAAAGATCGCCGATATGATAGAGATTAAGGAGCTGGGGCTAGCCCGTTCGCGATCGCTAGGCAGGATCTTCTCCAGGGAAGAGGCTACGTTAACGAGTTGGTGTAATATCTGAATTAACAGTTGCACTGCGACGATCGACCAGACTATTTATTTCTATTTTCATCTTTAAAATTAGCAGCTAATGACAACAGTTTTATCAATTGAAACAAGTTGTGACGAAACGGCGGTAGCAATTGTTAACAATCGTAAAGTTTGCAGCAGTATTATCGCTTCTCAAATTCCAATTCACGCCCAATATGGAGGTGTGGTACCAGAAATAGCGTCGCGGCAACATTTATTAATAATTACTGAATTAGTCGATCGCGCAATTCAAGAAGCCGCTTTAGATTGGACAGAAATCGACGGGATTGCGGCAACTGTCGCGCCGGGATTGGTGGGTGCGCTCTTAATTGGCATGAGCGCGGCGAAAACTTTAGCAATAGTCCATGACAAGCCATTTCTGGGCGTTCATCACCTTGAAGGGCATATTTACGCATCGTATTTGAGTTCGCCAGAATTAGAGCCACCATTTCTGTGTTTGCTGGTATCTGGCGGACATACTAGCCTCATTCATGTTAAAGATTGTGGCGTATATGCCGAACTCGGAGCCACCCGCGACGATGCGGCGGGAGAAGCCTTTGATAAAGTCGCTAGATTACTCAACTTAGGCTATCCTGGCGGGCCAA
>NZ_JANYJC010000303.1 GCF_025361915.1 Chamaesiphon sp. GL140_3_metabinner_50 | reverse complement strand
CAATAAACAACTAGATAAATATGCCGTATTTTCCAGATGCCATAGTTCTTCCCACAGAAAAATCAGGACGAACAAACCAAATAAAAACCAGCCGCCCCACCTTTCGGCAGTTTCGCGCGGCCACTTTTGCAGCGTCCGGGGCAAGAATTTGAGCGATAACTTCTGAGCGATTTCACCATAAATCATAAACGGGCAAAATGCACACCATAACCTGCCGATGAGGGGAAATAATAATAAAATTAACGGCCACCACCACGCCCAAAATAAATTGAGCGCAAAATTATGTTGGCGATCTTGGGGGGCAAGAAATAGAATTAAAACTACGATTGGAAATACCCAAACCGTAAAACCATAATTAATTCGATCGGGATACCAATCGGTATTTAAAAACCGCCGCAACCACGGGTAAGCATTTAATAAATTGAGGCGAAATAATTGCTTCTTAGGTGCCTGTGCCCAAAATACTTCTTCCGTTAATAGTTTACTACCTTGCGCCTGCACTAATGCCCGATCGACCATGCCTTGCAATTCTTTTAAATTACCAGGAAAATCGTAAGCCTGTAACCGCCGAATTGCTTCTGGTGTTACCTGGGGCTTGGCTACCTTGGTTTGCCGACAAATGATGTTGATATAATAGTTTACCTGCGCCTCCAAATCGGCTTTCCGCACCCGCAATCCGGGGACTTTGAGCTGATGTTTAACAACCTTATTAAACGTCGGTTGAGTGCTTTCTGAGATGAGGATGATGCGGGCATTACTGGGGCGCGGTGGCATGGCAATTTCGCCATCCCGCGCAATTGGGGTATAGGTACCAGTTGTTAATAATTGCTCGATTTGGGGTACTAATTCGCGCGGTAATTCCTGAACGTCATTAAGAATTAATGTGCCCTCACCCAGCCATTCCAATAACCCCGGTTTGCCACCCGCGCGCCCGAATAATTCTGCACCAGTACTACTAATTAGGGCACTTTTGAGCCTAATTATCGGCTGATGGCGACGATTGGAGCCAAAGTGAATCAGTGCGGCAATATTATCCTTTTCTAACCCTGGTTCGCCCGAAATTAAAACAGAGAGATCGTCGCTAGCAGCAGTACGAATTTGTTGGCGCAGCTTGACGGCATAACGACTGCTCCCAATAATCCCCCGCTTGGCTTGGGGCACCAAGTAAGTGCGTAGAGCAGTTTGTCTGTCTTGCTCGAACGCAATTTCACCTTCGAGTTGTGTTAGTTGAGTTGCGAGTCGCTCGGCGTAAGCAGCAGTAATCTGGGGATATTTAGTAACTAATGCCTGCCATTTTTCAGCAGAGATCGTCTGAAACTGACACTCAGTAATCGTGACAATCCGGCTATCTGCTAATTGCCCGCGCTGCAATGCCGATAAATTTACCACCGCACCCGGTAATAAACCCGTCGCCCACATCAATCCGGCTTTTTGGCGACGATACCGCTCGGCTTGCCCCGATACTAAAATGTAGAGCTGAGTAACTGGCGTATCTTCGATCGAGACTCGACAGCCTGCGGGAACAGCTAATTCGATCGATTCACTCGCGATCGATTCTAGAACATCTTCGGGTAACATGCCCAGCTCGGTAGATAATGCCAACCAGTGCGCTAATGTTGCTGTAGACATGGTGTGGAATATATCGATCGGTAGTTATCAGTCTACCCTACAATCGAGATATCATTCGACCAAATCCGAGCGGTGAGCGATCGCCCAACTGTACTCTTTACTTCTTACTCCTTACTCCTTACTCCTTACTCCCTACTCCTCCCCGTCTCCCATCTCCGTACTCCCATCTCCCATCTCTCCATGAACCCACTTCCCCACAAACAAATCGGTGTCGCCGTTATCTGGAATCCAGCCGGACAAATTTTAATCGATAAACGCAAGGCTGGTGGCAGCATGGGGGGACTATGGGAGTTTCCCGGCGGTAAAATCGAACCTGGGGAAACTGTCATCGAATGTATCGTGCGGGAAATTCGGGAAGAATTAGCGATCGAAATTACCGTCGGAGAGCATCTAATTACGATCGAGCATACCTATCCTGCGTTCCAAATTACCTTAATCGTCCATCATTGTCAGCATACCAGCGGCATTCCCCAATCGATCGAGTCTGATGAAATTCGGTGGGTAGATGTCCACGATTTGGCTAGCTATCAATTTCCCGCCGCTAATCTAGCAATTATTAGAGCAATTGAGTCAGGGGTTAGCGGTGCGATCTGCTAGATTTTAGCACCGCCGCGCCCAGAGATAATCTGCTAAAAAATTTGCCCGATCTTCCCAGTGAACCAGCGGAATGTAGGCTCTAGCTGTCTGGCAAGCACTTAATACTAGTAGCTCGATCGCATCTCCCGATCTAGTCCCACGATTCTGGAGCAGATTACTAAACCGATCGAGATTCAATCGATCGGTTTAGGTGAGAATATAGGTGTCTTCAGCTTTAGAACTAAATTGTCCGTGAGTGGCAAAATGGACGATCGGGGCATTACTAGCAACTAAATTTTTAGATACAAGTTGATTATTAAATTGTTCGTTGAGTAGTGTTTGATGAGGCACTAACCGACCGATCGATTCGATTTCCAATATGGCATTTGGTAGTGCCGAAAACTCTTGATTACTTTCTGATATCCCACCTAATAGCACTTGAGGTCGAATTCGATCTGCTGACTCTCGTGGTGGAACTAGTTGTAATCCTGGAGTCAGGGCTAAATTGTAACTTTCAACCAAATATTTATTTCCATCGTACAACACTGACATCGGAATATTGCGGAAGGCTCCATCCAAAACGAAAACTAAAATTTTAGTGTTAGCTCTAATCAGCTCTCCGGTTACGGGAGCTACGAGGAGGTCATATATTTGTTTGGACTGTTGTTTGAAGGCTTTTTCTTGCTGAGAATTAAAATTTGGATCTTGGATTTTACTTTGGAGTCCAGTAATTGTATTTTCAACTGTTTCTGCTGATATTTTCTGACTATAGTATCGTAATGGTTGTCCGGGAATGGAGGCGATCGTTGCTACTCGATCGGGTAAGATAATTGGATAAATTACCGCAGCCGATCGATCTATTTTATCTAATTGGACTGTATATGTATCTAAACAGTCTTGGCGGAGAAAGTTTTCTAATTCGGCAACTTGTAAGGATTCGATTGTATCGCGAGCATTTGCCAGATTTTTTTCAGAGATTGCCCGATCGTCTGTTAATAGGAGGTTGACATATTCTCGATAGACAGGTTCGACACTATCGCGGAATGAAAACTGGAGATCGGTATCGATTGCGTTGAGATCGTTGCGTAATAATTTGAGATGATTAATTGCTTGGCGATAAGCCGAAGTTGCAGTTTCCAGATCTCGATCGTTGGGATTGCTGGCGGTGATGATTTTACCCAATTGCCAATCGAGTCGATAGGCAAGATCGGGAGCTGGTAGATTCTCAGCAATTACCAGTGCTTGTTGAGTTAAATTTTTTGCTTCTTTACTTTGCCCAGTTGAGGCGTATAAACTACCCAAAGATCCGATCGCTTGAGCTTCACTGCGCGGATCTTTGATGTTTCTAGCTTGCTCGATCGCGGTAGTTAACAATCGAGCAACTGGCAGTAATAATTCTCGATCGAGAGTACTATTATTTTTATTCTTAATTGTTTCTGCCAATTTAATATAAGTATAAACCGTACTCCGGCTGGGTGCGGTCGCTTCTAAAATCTGACGATTCTGTTGTAAAAGATTGTGCAATTCATATTGAGGGTCAAAAACCAGTGATAGGATTTATTAGTTGCTAATGGCTCGATCGATTTGGGTAAAACAATCTGGATCGTACCTGGAGTTTGGGCAGGTGGGAGTTTTACATTCTGATAGATTATTTTCGTATCTGCTGGATTTGATTCATCCTGAAGCGTAAATGACATATCCACGATCGCGTTTTTGGCATAAGGAACGTAAAACCACAATGTCGGACGTGCCATCCCCGTCAATCCCCAAACTCGATCGCCCTGCGAGTCGCGATATGCAGGAACTAGTGCTGTCAATGGTCGAGAAACGACGGGACAGGCTGGATCGCGACTGGCAGCAGCAGCTCGATGACCTGTCATCCCGCGCGGGGGTGGAGGTGGGAGCTTGAATTTAATCGTTGCTGCGGCTGAAGTTAGACTCATTTGCCAAACGATCGGGTAGCTCAACAACCAGCCCAATCCCCACGCGATTTTAGATCTCATTAGTCCTGCTCCGATCGATTAATTTGGTCATGCTGCTGGTGCCAACGATCGCGATCGCTCGGATAAGGGATCGATAAATCATCGTCCTCATCGGTGCAGTGGTACCGATGAGGACGATTCGATCTTTGAAGGTATCCGCGCCGATCTGCCCGCTTAATACCTGTTGTAAAGTCACTCTGGGGGCAATGTCGATCGGATTTGGAGTCGCTCGATAATTTAACAAAATCTGGTGTCCGAGTGGATCGATCTGCTGATAGCCGCCGCTGTGAGCTTCTAAAGGGGCGAATGTCAGTTTTCCTAGCTGCCAAACATCATTGGGTAGGTATTTTAGATCGATCCCTTTGGTGGCTAGGTAACGTAATGCTAATTGTACGCTCAAGGCGTAGTGAGTTTTGCATAGCGAGGCGGGAGCTGGATCGAGAGCTAGATAATGACGGCGCAACACCCGATCGGGATCGAGGAGGACATCGCTAAAGCCAATGTTGTCTGTGGCTAGCTCTGGTGGCGGTGCAACCCCCGATCCAGCTTCAGCCGCGCTCACTTGGCAAATACCCACTAGCCCCTGAAGGGGTGACAAGCACCCATGTAACGCTTTCCCAGACTAGATTTTGCACAGTTGGATGAACATTGAAGAGATGTCAAAGCGAGTTACTTTTGGAGTACAAAGAGTATGGGATAGTAATAAAGATATGCTCAAAAAGTGAGAGCATAAAACAAATAATGTATCCCAAATTATATCAAAAGTGGTTCAAATTAACATTAAATCCAGCAGAGCTGGTGTTGGTAGAAATCCTGATGAGAACAGTA
>NZ_JANYJC010000271.1 GCF_025361915.1 Chamaesiphon sp. GL140_3_metabinner_50 | reverse complement strand
GTAAGAAGTAAGAAGTAAGAGGGGGAGACGGGGGACGAGATGCAATTACTTCTAATCACTATCCACTATTCCCCAAGACCTAAAACCTAAAACCTTCATTGAGTGGCTTTGAGCATGTAGTAGGTAATTAAGAGCTGGGTGAGGGCGAGGGGGTAGCTTTGGAGAATTTCGCCTGTGGTTCCGATAATGTTGCCGAGATTGGGGTTGACTTCGCGGTTGCAGACGGTGTGGAGATCGGGCATGTCGGCACAAATCATCTGTTCTAGAATGTTGATGCGATCGGCTGTAGCATGGCTATCGACTTCTAAAACATCGACTGGTTTGCCCATATCGCGATCGAGCGTGAGCCGGATGGTAGGGTAGAGATCGCTATAGTCGCGATCGATAATTTCACTTAAATCGGGGTGAGGAATCGTCGGACGCAGCACCAGTCTGACGTTTAATAAGGGGTCGCCTTCACCTGTACTATCGATGGGTGGATAAAAGCTGGCAATTACATCTGCCCATTGTCGTTGGGGACGAATAAAACGATCTGAGTCGGGTTCGCGTTTTTGGAGTTCGGTTAATACTTGGGCTTCGGTGTAGCCGCGTTTGAGGGTATCGCGTTTGATTTTCCACTCCGTGCGTAATTTTTCTGGCGGCGCGAGATAGACTTTAACATCAAAGCAATCGCGCAGTGCGGGAGTAGAATAACCGAGCAATCCTTCGACGACGACAAACCGATTTGGTTTGATGTATTGCGATGGATCGAAGGTACCTGTCGTGTGGTTGTAAATCGGCTTGAGGATAGGTTGTCCGCTGCGGAGCAGTGCTAGATGCTGCTGCATGATATCGAGATAGTTGCAGTCGGGATGAAGAGCGGTAATATTCATTTCGGCGCGCTGCTGGCGATCGTAACGATGATAGTCATCCGTACCGATGACTGTCACATTTTCGGTGCCGAGAATTTGAGCGATGCCTTTAGTCAGGGTGGTTTTACCCGCCGCGCTATCGCCGACGATGCCAAGAATGATGGGACGGTGGCTCATGGTGTTAATCTGAGTGTCGATCTATTTTACTTCTGACTGGCTACTTACTCGATTCTCGATCGCAAAGCGTCTCCACGGGAGCATCGCCAAGCTGCTGTTGAGGATATGTTAAATTTGGACTATTGTTAGATGCCATATCGTATAACGCTACCGATCGAATTTTCAGTCTACTCTAGTACTAAAGTAAAAAGTATGATTACTAAAAAACTTCGTCAAGAACTCCTGACCTTATCACCATCAGAAAAAACTGAAATTATTCAGCTACTAGATGGAATCAATAAAACGCCTAAAGTTGTCGGTGGTGCGGCTCGAATTAGAAACACGCGAATTCCAGTCTGGAGTTTATTTCAGTCTCACCAAATGGGAACCAGCGATTTAGATATATTAGAAGCACATCTCGATTTAACACAAACCGATCTCCTGAATGCTTGGCTGTACGCTGAAACATTTCCCGATGAAATCGAGCAAGAAATTGCTGTTAATGAGGCGGACTAAATGGTTAGACTGTATGCCGATGAGAACTTTGAACTTCCTGTTGTCAAAAAACTTAGAGAGAAAGGATATGATGTTTTAACTGCCTTAGAAGCTGGCAATGCGAATCAGGGAATTCCTGATGAGGACGTATTAACATTTGCAATCGCCGAAAATAGAGCAGTTATTACCCTGAATTACAACGATTTTAAAAATCTTCACAAGCGCGATAATAATCATCGTGGCATTGTAATTTGTATCAGCACTCGATGTAAAGAAGATCGAGATAACTTGGTAGATCGAATCGACATAGCATTAGGAAACAAAGAATCTTTAGAAGGCGAGTTAATTCGTGTGAATCGTGCTGATAAATAGTACAAGGATCTGTAGGTTGGGTTGAAGAATGAAACTAGGGCATACCCAACCATTAACCAACCTAAAATCGCTGCTCGAATTCGACGATGGCGCGATTTTCGCCGAAGAGATTGGTGGAGCCTCGGAGCAGAATTTGGTCGTTGACGCGATAGCGGAGACTGTAGTAAGGCGATTCGCTATTGGTGAGAATTTTAAAGATCGAG
>NZ_JANYJC010000254.1 GCF_025361915.1 Chamaesiphon sp. GL140_3_metabinner_50 | reverse complement strand
TGACTATCTCTTTGGCACTATCTAAATCGTTATCATTAATAGTTCTAAACAGTTCCGACATTCGTTCTTGAATTTCTTGCGGACGTTTAGAGACACCTAATATATCTTCTAAAATACGATTGCTATCCAATCCATAAGAACTATCTGGACGTTTTACGACCACATTATCGCCATCATAATCGAGGATGTGAATACATTCAGGATCGACATGACTTAAAACTTGAGGTGAGTGAGTAGTAACGATAAATTGACAGTTAGGGAATGTTTGAGTCAAGCGAGGAAGAATCATCCGTTGCCATGCTGGATGTAAATGTAATTCTATTTCGTCAATTAATACCAATGCAGAAGCTTCTAGAGGATTATCAAGATTTTTATTATTTTTAGCTAGTTGTCTTGACAAATCACTTACCATTGCTAATAAATTTTTCTCGCCGTCAGATAGTAAATCTATCGCTATTTCTCGATTTGATTTTTTAATAGTCATTTTATCAATTGCTCGTCTAAACGTTAAATTTGTATAACCTTTGCCTAGCAATGAATAGACTGTTTGACGGACGGCTTCAAGTTGAGGGTGACGATACTGATTATCATCTGACAACCTCTGTTCATTTTCCAAATCTTCTGTTTCTTTGAACCACTTAGAGAAATCTTTAAAATTGATGATTTCATCAACTTCTATTCTTTCATGTAAATATGCAGGTGGAGGAAGAGCATTAATCTCTGATATTAGCTCTGGATAATCTATGACTTGACGATTTGAAAGGTAGTAAAAATAATTATTAATCGAGATTAAATTACTCTGGCGAACAATTTTTTCTTTTACTTTATCATGTACTGCTTCCCACGACCTGTAATCGTTATCATCTTTGAATTTAATTAATCTCCATTCAGCAGTATTATTTTCAGCGTAGTCAAAAACTACGCTGATGTCAGTATAGCTGTCTCCATTACGTATGTCTAACAATGAAATAATTTCATTGAAGTCAGGAATTATTCTTGTAAGTCTAGCAGGGCGGTAAAAGAGAGATTCGTCATCAGACAAATGATATGTCTCGCGAATCATTGCATAGTATTGTACTAAAAAATTTATGCAGTCAAGGATACTAGATTTGCCAACGCCATTAATGCCGACCAATACAACAACATTACGTTCTATATTAAACGATAGGTGCAGATCTTTAATCCCTCGAAAATTGTGGAGCTTTAATTCTTTGACATGCATGATTCGATAGGATAACGGGGTTGAAGTCGATCGATCTCAAACAATATCGATCGGGATAATGATATTAGCTATTCCCATTGCTGGAGTTCATCTTCTGGTAATGGTTCAAAAAAAGCATTGCCAAGTGTTCCAGTCAGCAAACCAGGAATCCGGAATTGTGGATTGTGGGAGTGGGATACATTCACTACAGATAGAGGTAGTTCCTCTGAGCAGACTCGTTCGATTAATAAGTCTCGATCGCTGTATTGTCGATAAACACGTTTGACTAATTTTTGTCTGTCTAGATCGCGATCTAAAATGCGACCATCTTCAAAAGCAACAAATTTGCCCAAATATCGATCGACTAATTCCGGTTTAGCACGATCGAACAAAGCTTTTTGTCGATCGAGATATTTAAGCCGAGATGCTTTTAAATGTCTCTTAGTCATACCATATTCTCTAATTACTCGATCTATCTCGATGATAACAAAATAAGTACGAGGATCTGTATGTTGGGTAGATCTCAACGCAAAACCCAACACACTCAACCAAAGGTCTCAATCTACCTTTTGACAGATATCGATCTCTTCCTAATGGAGGTCGCCAGCAGATAACAGTAGTGGTAGTTTTGAGGGGCTATCTGTGGACATAATTGTGGTAAGTAGTATCTCAAAAATCGATCCAAATCTCACTTCAGCTTCGTCAACAGCCCTCAGCCCTTCAGAATTACATCAAATTCACGGCTTTTGGCGAGCTTGTAACTATTTAGCAGCGGGGATGATCTATCTTAAAGATAATCCGCTGCTGCGCGAACCGCTGACATCCGAGCAAATTAAAAATCGGTTACTGGGACACTGGGGTACTAGCCCTGGTTTGAGCTTTATTTATACCCATATCAACCGGATTATTAATAAATACGATCTGAATGCTATTTATATTACTGGCCCCGGACATGGTGCGCCGGGGGTGCTGGCTCCGGTTTATTTAGAGGGCAGTTACTCAGAAATTTATACCGATAAAACTGAAGATACCGAAGGGATGCTGGCTTTCTTTCGGCAGTTTTCTTTTCCAGGCGGCATTGGTAGTCATTGTACTCCCGAAACTCCCGGCTCGATTCATGAAGGGGGCGAACTGGGCTATAGTATTTCTCATGCTTATGGTGCGGTGTTCGACAATCCCGATTTGATTAGTATCGCGGTTATTGGCGATGGTGAGGCGGAAACTGGGCCGTTAGCTACTGCTTGGCATTCTAATAAGTTTCTCGATCCGCGTCGGGATGGGGTGGTGTTGCCGATTCTGCATCTGAATGGTTATAAGATTAATAACCCGACGGTGTTGGCGCGGATTAGCCATGAGGAATTAGAACGGTTGTTGCAGGGTTATGGTTATACGCCCTACTTTGTGGAGGGTGAAGACTACGATACCATGCACCAGACGATGGCGGCGACTCTCGATCGCTGTGTGGCAGATATTCAGGCTCTCCAAGCGCGTGCGCGTCAGGATGGAGATACTACACGTCCGCTATATCCGGCGATCGTCTTGCGCTCTCCTAAAGGTTGGACTTGCCCTAAAGAGCTTGATGGGCATAAGTTAGAAGGCTCCTGGCGATCGCATCAAGTCCCGCTCAAGGAAGTTAAGCAGCGTCCAGAGCAACTGCAAATGTTGTCGGAATGGCTGCACAGTTACCATCCCGAAGAACTATTCGACGATGGCGGGAAATTGAGAGCGGAGTTTCGATCAGTTGCGCCTCAAGGTACCAAACGGATGGGGAGTAGCCCTCATGCCAATGGTGGTCTGATTCGTAAGGTGTTGCGGTTGCCAGATTTTCGGAACTATGGGGTCGATATAGCTATCCCCGGACAGATCCTCGTTTCAAATACTCAACCTTTGGGGGTATTTATGCGAGATATCATCCGCGCCAATCCCGATAATTTTCGGCTATTCGGGCCGGATGAGACGGCTTCTAATCAGCTTCAGATGGTGTACGAGGCGACTAAAAAGGTGTGGTGGGGCAATTATCTCCCAGAGGACGCTGATGGTGCTGAATTAGCCCCAGACGGTCGGGTAATGGAAATTCTCAGCGAGCATACCTTAGAAGGCTGGCTGGAGGGCTATCTGTTGACGGGCCGACATGGTTTATTCTCGACTTATGAGGCTTTCGTCCACGTTATCGATTCGATGTTCAATCAACATGCGAAGTGGTTGGAAATTTCACGCAAATTAACGTGGCGGGCGGATATTTCTTCGTTGAATTTGTTGATTACTTCGACAGTGTGGCGACAGGATCATAATGGTTTTAGCCATCAAGATCCGGGCTTTTTAGATATTGTTGCCAATAAGAGTGCGGAGGTGGTGCGAATTTATTTACCACCGGATGTGAATTGTTTGCTGGCGATTTCCAATCTGTGTTTTAAAAGTACCAATCAGATTAATACGATCGTTGCTGATAAGCAACCACACTTACAATATTTAAGTATGGATGCGGCGATCGCTCATTGTACTAAAGGACTGGGGATTTGGGAATGGGCTTGTACCGATCGTGGTGTGGAACCGGATGTAGTTATTGCTTGTGCTGGCGATGTTCCGACACAAGAGGCTCTGGCGGCTGTAGCGATTTTACATGCTGAATTTCCCGATCTTAAAATTCGGTTTATTAATGTTGTCGATTTACTCGCGCTGCAACCGCCGAGCGAATATCCGCATGGTTTGAGCGATCGCGATTTCGATGGTTTGTTTACGACTAATAAACCGATTATTTTTAATTTCCACGGTTATCCCTGGCTGATTCATCGCCTCACTTACCGCCGCACCAATCACGACAATTTGCACGTTCGCGGTTATAAGGAAAAAGGGAATATTAATACACCAATGGAATTAGCCATAAATAATCAAATCGATCGGTTTAGTATTGCCATCGATGCGATCGATCGGGTGGCTAAATTGCAATCTGCTGGAGCGCATACTAAAGAAAAGTTGAAAAATCTTCAAATCGAATGCCGTCAATATGCCTACACTCACGGTATCGATTTACCATCAGTGATGAATTGGCAATGGCAAAATTTCGATCGGTAAATACTAGCAGATCCCCGACTCCTTAGCGAGACAAGACAGTCGGGGATCTTGTCGTTGCTTATTGAATCGCCGATTAATATCGTAACTAAAATCTTTCAGTCCGTTTTTACAGACTTTTGCGATCTCCTGTCATTTATTTACAGGTACAGACGCAACAATTTTTTGACTAGTGAATTAATATTCTTCAGAGCTACTTAGTTGTAATCGCGTTACAACTTCAGAGCTATAAAGATTCAACTGCGTTTAGATCGTCATTAGCACCATCGACTGAGATCGATGCAGACTCTCGATTGAGTAATTGACACCAATTTCAACTGTTTTTGGCTGTGGCTTCAATTGGATATTTAAGTACAACGCGCAGGCGATCGCAACCGCCAAAAATACTTTTTCTAACATACTTATACACCCTCCTTGGTCTACATGTTATTGCTTACTTGCTTATCTTGTTAGCCCAATTATGGCACAGTAAGCCGATCGAACTGTAATCTATGTCACCAAAATACACGATCGGATCTGCCGATTAAGGGGTAAAGCAATGCTGGAGGGGAGTTATCTATAAATATTAAGTAATAGTGTATTTTTGCGAGTAATAACCAATCTATGCTTTTTGGCGAAGTTTGCGATACTGCAACTGAAGTGCATCGGCGGGGACAAATAATTCGGCGGTAAGATCGGGCGGGATTAATTGCGGACGCTGTGATTCGACAATTGGTCGATCTTGCTCGAAGATCTTCATGGTGCGACGATCTGTATCACTGTCAGCCCATTTCCCGGTGAAAAAGCTGCGGAAATTCATCCATTTACTCACGGTAGTATAAAGATCGATCGGGACGTGTGCAGTCCAAATTGTTAATTGTCCGAATGGCAAATATACCTCAAGAAATGTCAGATTGGGCAATACAAATCCGGTGCGGGTTTTAATCGGTGCGCGTTCGCCTCTGACTAAAAATTTCCATAAGCCTTTAGGCGGGGTGGCGGCTAGACTGACAGTAGCACAGGCACCACTGGGATAATTCTCGATCGCTAATTCGGCAATTTCGGGCAAATCGGGGTTACCGAAAGATCCTGAATGAACGAATGGCGCGTGGGCAAAATCTAAGCCATTTTCAATGACGCGTTCGTAATTAGCATTCCAATTAAATTCACCTTGAATCGATCGCAACTTACCCGCTCCTACATCTGGGAAATTGGGCAGTTCTGGTAATTCTCCTGGTTCTCCATCGCCGATAAATAGCCACACCCATCCATGTTTTTCTCGGATTGGATAAGTCTGCATTTTGGCAGCTTTAGGAATAGCTACTAGCGGCGAATTTGCCGGAATTTTCACACAATTACCATCGGCTCCAAATTGCCAGCCATGATAAGGGCAAACGATACAATCATCTTTAATAATACCGTTAACAAGTGCCGCACCACGATGGATACAAGTATTATCGATCGCGTGAATGTCACCATCGGTAGTGCGGTACGCTACTATTTCTCGATCGAGTATTTTAATTAATTTGGGACTAGTAGAAATTAAATTGCTAAACTCGACAGCGTACCAGGAATTATCAAGCATTGGAGATGGGAGTGTGGAGAGTAAGGAGTAAGGAGTAAGGAGTAAGAAGTAAGAAGTAAGGAGTAAGAAGTAAATTAATTCTATTCACTATTCACTATTCACTATCCACTATCCCCTATCCCCTATCTCAAGTTAGCGATACTATTAGTGACACAGGCAAATTTTGGAGATCGATCGCCAATCATGACAACTCAACCTAAAATCATTGTCCTCGATGACGACCCCACTGGGTCGCAGACAGTTCATAGTTGCCTGCTGTTGACTCAGTGGGATGTGCCGACATTGAAATTAGGGTTGAGCGATAGCGTGCCTATTTTCTTTATTTTGACAAATACGCGGGCGATGACACCAGCTCAAGCCGCCGCAGTGACGCAAGAAGTTTGCCAAAATTTGAAGACGGCAATCTCCGAGCTGAATTTTACTAACTTTTTGGTAGTGAGTCGATCGGATTCTACCTTGCGCGGACATTACCCGATCGAAACCGATGTCATTGCGGCAGAATTAGGCGGCTTTGACGCGCATTTTTTAATGCCAGCCTTTTTTGAAGGCGGGAGAATTACCCGCGATAGCATTCATTATCTAGTCGTGGATGGTGTCGAAACCCCCGTTCATAAAACCGAATTTGCCCGCGATTCGGTATTTGCCTACAGTCATAGTTATTTACCCGATTACGTTGCCGAAAAAACTCAGGGTCGAATTCCCGCCGATCGGGTGGTACAATTTTTGCTTGCAGAAGTCCGCAGTGGTAGTCTAGAGCGACTGATGCAATTAGAGCGCAATCGGTGTTGTGTCGTCGATGGCGAACGACAGTCAGATTTCGACAAGTTTGCCACCGACATTCTCACCGCTGTCAGTCAGGGTAAGAAATTTCTGTTCCGCAGCGGTGCGAGCATTCTCACCTCCCTCGCTAATTTAGGCTCTCAACCGATTCCCGCCGCCGAGATGTTTAAATACGTCCGCGATGGCAAACCCGGTGCGGTAATTATCGGTTCCCACGTTAAAAAAACCACCGAGCAATTAACCCAACTCCTCAAAGCTCCCGGAATTGTCGGTGTCGAAATCGATGTCTCGCAACTTTTGGGCGATAATGCTACCATTAGAGCCGGATTACTGGCCTCGATCGTCGATCGGATTAATAGTATCCATGCTGCTGGCGATACCCCAGCAATCTATACCAGCCGTCAAGAACTCACCTTCGATAGCATCCAAATTCGCCTCCAATTTGGCGAAGCCGTCTCTGCACTCCTAATGGACATCATTCGCGCCCTACCGCCCGATCTTGGCTTTTTGATTAGTAAAGGTGGAATCACATCTAACGACACCCTCAGCAAGGGATTAGCCCTCGCTGTCGCCCGATCGATCGGTCAGATCCTCCCCGGTTGTTCGGCAATTGTTACGCCACCCACCCATCCCCAATTCCCCAATCTTCCCGTCATCCTCTTCCCCGGCAACGTCGGCGACGCAGATGCCTTAGCCACCGCTTATTTACGATTGGTAGGGAATAGCTAAAGTATTCTAAGTTCGTCCGTTGGCGTTGGCAAAGCTTACCGGAGGTTGTCATACCCTTGGCACCACTGGACACTGTAATAGAATCAAAGTGACATAAACCAGATCCCATAAACACTTGGAGGTATTATGACAATCGCTACAGCTCCCATCACCGGAACTGACATTCAACCATTACTACTCGATGTTAGTACTACAACCCTAACTGTCACACCAGAACAGTTTGCTAGCCTATGCCTCAAAAATCCCGACCTACGCCTTGAACTGACCCCCGATTCCAAATTGATTGTTATGGCTCCAACTGGCGGTGAAAGCGGTAGAAAAAACTTTAAGCTCTCAGGTCAGCTTTTTGTGTGGAATGAGAGAACCGAACTGGGTGAAGCATTTGACTCGTCAACAGGTTATGACCTCACAGTATTTGGCGGCGGAAAACCATCACCCGATGTTTCGTGGATTGAGAAGTCTCGACTAGAGTCCGTGAACATCATTGGGCTAATCCCATTGGTACCCGACTTTGTGGTCGAACTACGCTCTGAGACAGACAGCTTGAGCGAAGCACAAAAGAAAATGAGAGATTATCAACAGGTAAAAGTGCGAATGGGCTTACTAATCGACCCCAAGAAAAAGCGAGTAGAGATTTACAGACCGGGACAAGAAGTAGAGATTTTAGAAGATCCAACCTCCATTGACTGTAACGAAGTTATGCCAGGGTTCATACTAGATATTAGCCGAATTTGGTAAAGCCCCCGACAAAGTTATAATGGGATTTTACCATTTTCATCGCAGATTGTTTGATTTGCACCATGTTCGACTAGAAAGGTAACAGTACACCCCACCCCATGAGGAAAGTTGGTAAACCCCAATCGGGTGACCCGCCCGTCAACACTTTTCGCTCCCCGCTCCCATCTCCCCTAACAAGCTATGATGAATCATGCTAACTAATTCATCACCGTTATGACAGAAGGCGATCGCAAACCTGAATACAGACCTGGATTAGAAGGAGTTCCTGCTGCCAAATCGAGCATTAGTTATGTTGGCATTCAAACCAACGAGCGTGGGGAGAAAGAAGGCGTTTTAGAATATCGCAGTATTCCCGTCCAATCGCTTGCCAAACACAGTAACTTTCTCGAAACAGCCTTCTTATTAATTTGGGGTAGATTACCAACTCACCACGAACTGACAGAATTTTCGACCGAGATTTATTCTCATCGCCGGATTAAGTATCGGATTAAAGACATGATGAAATGTTTTCCCGAAACCGGACATCCGATGGATGCACTCCAAGCATCAGCCGCTGCGTTAGGCTTATTTTATTCGCGGCATACCTTACCCAATCCCGAATACGTCAGTCAAGCCATTATTAGACTGCTGGCAAAAATTCCGACGATGGTAGCTGCATTTCAACTGATGCGGAAAGGTAACGATCCCGTATTGCCGCGCGACGATTTAGATTATGCTGCCAACTTTCTCTATATGTTGACAGAAAAAGAACCAGATCCGATCGTGGCAAAAGTCATGGATGTGTGTCTGATTCTTCATGCCGAACATACGATGAATGCTTCGACATTTTCCGCGCGGGTGACGGCTTCGACACTTGCAGACCCTTACACGGTGATTGCCTCAGCCGTCGGTACGCTGGCTGGCCCCCTACATGGTGGGGCAAATGAAGAAGTCATCCTCATGCTCGAAAAGATCGGTTCTGTCGCCAACGTGCGCCCATATGTCGAGCAATGTCTAGCACAAGATCCCAAGCATAAGTTTATGGGATTCGGGCATCGGGTTTATAAAGGTGTCAAAGATCCGCGCGCGCTGATTCTCCAAGAGTTAGCCGAGGAACTGTTCCGCAAATTTGGTGAAGATCCTTACTACGATATCGCTCTAGAATTAGAGCGCGTGTTAGAAGAATATTTAGGCACGCGCGGGATTTATCCCAATGTCGATTATTATTCTGGCTTGGTATATCGGAAAATGGGCATCCCCGCCGATTTATTTACGCCCGTATTTGCCATCGCGCGAGTGGCTGGCTGGCTGGCACACTGGAACGAACAACTCCAAGAAAATCGGATCTTCCGTCCTACTCAAATTTACACGGGTTCGCACCAACAGCCCTATGTGTCGATTTCTGATAGATAGTAATTTTAGTGAATAGTGGATAGTGGATAGTTAGTCGGTTGACATCCGATTCACTATCGACACCAGCTATTTGTCAATATTTGTACTTCCCCATGAATAATCCCGTTCTAACTTCCACATTCATCCTCACTATCCTACTGGCGATCGGCTTGTTTTTCTTTATTCGGGCTTCGACTAAAGATCGGATCGAGCAAATGGTACTCGAAAGTAACGACTCAGAAGCCGTCTTATTACCCCAGCTCGATGCCTATTTTACCGAACGCGCTTACAAGGTGGCTTCAGTCGATCGAGATACCGAGATCGTCACATTTGAGGGTATAGTACGTCCTAGTATCTTCCTGACTGTGCTGCTGACTGGTTTGGCAGCCATAGGCGCGATGTGCTTGGCTCTAGTCTTATCGATGGTGTTACCCGATGCTGGAGAAGTATTATTTGGGCTGCTGCTAGTGGCTCCCCTGGCTGGCTGGTTCTACTGGCAAGGCTCGTCGCGTACCGAGCAAGTTCGGCTCAAAGTCCAATCCTCAGGCGATGTACCAGCGGCGACGACGATTAAAATTAGCGGACATCGGGACGAATTAGCCGTATTTCAAGAGACACTGAAATTAAGTGCCCGTGAAGAGATAGAATAGAAAAGCACTCCAGCGAAGTCGTCTTGGAGTGCTTGTTAATGAATATAGAGATCCTTTCAGAGAAAGTCAGTTTGACTAGTAGGTACTGCTGCCAACAGTTACTAGTTGCTGACTTTCTGTTTCTGGCTCCAGCGATCGTAAACTGGGAAAGAGGAAATGGTTTTCTTCGACGTATTGTGCGCCGAATAATCCTTTCTCTGCCCAAAAATACCGATCTGTCGTGTGTTCGTTGCGTTTCACCAGCAGCAGAGCTGGTGGTGAGATCCCTTCGGATAAGATGTACTTACGTGCGGCAGTAACAGGTTTATCTTCGCCACTTTCAATGCTGAACTGTGGCACCTGTTCTAAAATTCTCCGCCCTTCTTGCCGTCTCCGACTCTTCCGTTTACGTCTTCTAGCCAACCGCCTTACCTCCTCTCTGGTGCAGGCAGATGTAATGCCTGTTACAAAAGCCGTCGCCATTCTATCCGCTCTATCCCAAAAACTCAACCCCCCCAGAAATATGCTCCTAATCTGCTCAAAGCCAGCAACATAAAGAAGAAATAAAGTACGGTCGGTCATTTAACGATCGCAAATTTTAATAAATGTCATAAATCTTAACTAAATCGAGAGTTTGACTCCGATGAACTTGGCTGATGTCGCTAAATCATACCGATCGTGCCAAAATAAACTAATAGCAACCAGTAACGCAAGTTGCTAGTTATGACCAAGGTTAAAGATCTGGGTATTAGGTATTGGGTATTAGCGATGGGATAAAACCTAATACCCAATACCTAACACCTAACACCTAACACCCAACACCCATCTCACTAAAAACCCATAACTAGCACCTTGAGTTTTTAGCTATGGCTACGTTGACAAACCATCACCAGCACCCCAACCATCGTGTCCACCGCTGCGAGTTCCGAATTCATGTCTTTGTGTCGCGCACAGCTACGGCTGCTCGCTGAAGGCTTGGGGGCGACAGCGAGTATCGTGTACATGACCGAAGAACTTGAAGGTGGTGGGGAATCAAAATTATTACCAGTGGTGGTTTATCCCGATGAGTTAGTCTGGTCGGAGATGATGACTCAGATTGCCGAACGTTCGCCCATTACCCCGTCAGCGGCGGGAGCTAGCTCGATTTACCCGCCAGAGCGGATCGATCGGGACTCTCAACCCAAATCTACCATTCGAGTACCGCAGCTTGGCTTTCCACAATTAGCCAGCAACAAAGATGCCAGCGTCACCACCCTCGCGCCACCACCAGCCAGCAGCGACGAGACGCGACCCAAACGCCATCAATTGCTACTGCCGTTAGTTTCTGACGGCACGATTGTCGGATTGCTGGTGACGACGCGGGAAACCCAACCTTGGAATGCCACCGAGCAAACTGAGATTCAACATATCGCCCAAACGATCGCCTTTGCTGGTATTCTCGATCGTAAGCAAAATTGGTTATCTCAACAACTCCAACAGCAGCAAAAAATTCAACTACAGCAGCGAGATCTGTTACATAATTTATTACACCAACTCCGGAACCCGCTCACGGCAATTCGGACGTTTGGCAAGTTGTTAATCAAACGCCTTCAGCCCGAAGATCCCCATCGGGGTTTTGCCAATAGTATCGTTCGTGAAAGCGATCGCCTGCAAGAATTATTACAACATTTAGAAAGTGCGATCGACGTTCCTTTAGTTACAACAACTCGTAACGATAAATTGACACCGCTACCCGCAGGCGCAGCGGAGCCACCATCGCCCAGTGCCAATTTATTATTACCCGATGCCGCTTTTAGGATTGAATCTTGTCAGCTCACCGACGTACTCGATCCGTTAATTGCTTCTGCTGATGCGATCGCGCAAGAACGAGATCTAAATTTTTATACGCATATTTCGCGCGATTTACCATTAGTTCAAGCTCATCCCGCCGCATTACGAGAAGTGTTGAGCAATCTAATTGATAATGCCTTAAAATATACGCCCGCAGGTGGAGAAGTTGATGTCGATGTTGAGTTGACAAATGTGCCACCAGAACAGTTTAAAATCGACTCGAACGAGTCAACAGAAACATTAGAAAAGTCTTACCTCCAAATCTGTATTCGCGATACGGGATTGGGCATTCCTCCCCAAGATTTAGAAAAATTATTTACCCGTCACTATCGCGGCGTACAAGCGCAAGGTAGCATCGCCGGAACTGGATTGGGACTAGCGATCGCCAAAGAATTAGTCACCCACATGCATGGTAAAATCGAAGTCACCAGTCCGCCACCAGGTAGCGATCGGGGTACGGAATTTATCCTCTGGTTGCAACTAGTAAATAGTAGCCCCTCCTAAATATCTGAAGACATGTAGCAATCCTCTTTTATTTGCGAGAATTGAGATCTAGATATTTTGAACCGCAGAGGCGCAGCGGTGCGCGCACGCCTCTGTTTCCCGACGGTTTAGCGGCTCGCAGCCGGGAGGTTCCCTCCCAGTCGATGCGTCAAGACAAGACAGCGGCGTTTTTATGTCTAGGGTTCCCCCCGTTGGCGGAGCCTCTCCGACAGGAGATATAAAAAAACGACAAGACAGCGCAACAAGACAGAGGGTGCAGAGAAGAAAGAAAGATATTTTCACAACTCATTTAGGACTGCTATGGCAATCTTACTATTCTAGCCAATCGACAACAATTCGAGCTGCCGATGCAATAACGTCATTACGCGCCTTGGCATCTTTCTCACCTTGAGTAGTGTAGATTGCAACGACAACGGGCGCACGGTGGGGCGGCCACAGCAAGCCAAGATCGTTGGCGGTACCGTAATCGCCAGTACCCGTCTTATCGCCGACTTGCCAGTCGGTAGGAACACCAGCGCGAATGCGTGCCGATCCAGTCGTATTACCCTGGAGCCAAACTCGTAATTGCAACTGGAGATGTGGCTCTAGTGCGTCTCCAACTGCGAGTCGTTGGAGAGATAGTCCCATCGCATTTGGTGTCGATGTATCCCGCAGATCGCCTGGAATCGCTGAATTGAGAGCAGTCTCCCAGCGGTCGAGTCGAAATTGGCGGTCGCCGATCGATCTCGCAAACGTAGTGACAGCCTCAGGGCCACCGATGATCTTCATCAACAGATTTGCAGCGGTATTATCGCTGTACCCGATCGCAGCGGCGCAGAGAGCAGCAACCGTCATACCATCTTCAATATGCTGTTTGGTAATGGGGGAATATGTAATAAAGAGGTTAACAATGCGTTGACTCTGACTTATTTATCTTAAAATCTAGACTATTAAGAACCCTTAGCCGAACCAGACGCGCGATGCCAACCTATCGATCGAAAACCTCCACCCACGGACGTAATATGGCAGGTGCCCGTGCGCTCTGGCGGGCTACTGGAATGCAGACTGAAGATTTCGAGAAGCCCATCATTGCAGTTGCTAATTCCTTTACCCAATTCGTGCCCGGTCACGTTCACCTCAAAGATTTAGGTCAATTGGTGTGTCGGGAGATCGAAGCAGCGGGTGGTGTCGCTAAGGAGTTCAATACGATCGCGGTGGACGATGGCATTGCGATGGGTCATGATGGGATGCTCTACAGTCTGCCTTCGCGGGAGATCATCGCCGATTCAGTCGAGTATATGGTCAATGCCCATTGTGCCGATGCGCTAGTCTGTATTTCCAACTGCGACAAAATTACCCCTGGCATGTTGATGGCTGCCCTGCGGCTGAACATTCCTGCTATCTTCGTCTCTGGCGGCCCGATGGAGGCGGGTAAGACCAAGCTATCGGAACATAAACTAGACTTGGTAGACGCGATGGTAGTTGCCGCTGATAGTCGAATTAGCGACGAGGTGGTCGCAGAATACGAGCGTTCGGCTTGCCCGACCTGTGGCTCCTGTTCCGGCATGTTTACCGCCAATTCCATGAATTGTCTGACCGAAGCCATCGGTCTGGCTTTGCCCGGTAACGGGACTGTCCTAGCGACCCATTTCGATCGCAAGGATCTCTTCCTCAATGCCGCCCGCACCATTGTCAGCATTACGCGCCGCTATTACGAACAAGATGATGAGTCGGTATTACCCCGATCGATCGCCAGTTTTAAAGCGTTTGAGAATGCGATGATGCTCGATATCGCGATGGGTGGATCGACGAATACTATTCTGCATTTATTAGCTGCCGCCCACGAAGCGGAAGTCGATTTTACTTTAAACGATATCGACAGGCTTTCCCGTCAGGTGCCCCAACTGTGCAAAGTGGCACCGAACATCCAGAAGTATCATATGGAAGACGTTCACCGAGCTGGCGGTATCCCCAGCATTCTCGGCGAACTCGATCGAGCGGGACTACTCCATCCAGACTTGCCGACCGTTCACAGTCCGACGCTCAAAGATGCGCTCGATCGCTGGGATATCACGCAGACTGACGACGCAGCCGTACATACCTTCTTCAAAGCGGGGCCAGCGGGGATTCCGACTCAGCAAGCATTCAGTCAATCGACCCGCTGGGATACACTCGACCTCGATCGCGTAGAGGGTTGTATTCGGAGTGCCGAAAACGCCTACAGCACCCAGGGGGGACTGGCTGTACTCTACGGGAATCTGGCGGAACGCGGTTGTATTGTCAAGACAGCAGGCGTAGACGAGAGTGCGCTCGTGTTTACAGGTCGGGCGCGGGTTTATGAAAGCCAGGATGCGGCTGTCAATGGCATTCTTAGCGATGAAGTCAAAGCGGGTGAAGTAGTAGTTATTCGCTATGAAGGGCCACGCGGTGGGCCAGGGATGCAGGAAATGCTCTATCCAACCAGCTATCTCAAATCCAAGGATTTAGGTAAGGTATGCGCCTTATTAACCGATGGTCGCTTTTCTGGTGGGACTTCGGGACTGTCGATCGGTCATGCTTCGCCAGAGGCAGCAGCAGGTGGCAATATTGCCCTGGTACGTGACGGCGATTCGATCCAGATCGATATCCCCAATCGGCGGATTGATGTCGATTTATCAGCGGCAGAATTAGCCAGCCGTCGAGAGGCGATGGAGGCAAAGGGTAAAGATGCTTGGAAGCCCGCACAACCCCGTCCGCGACGGGTCACAGCAGCACTCAAGGCTTATGCACTACTGGCGACTAGTGCCGATCGTGGCGCAGTCCGCAACCTGGAAATGCTTGAATAAATACCCAGCTAACTAGAACAAAGCTGTGCCACCATTTCGGCACGAGATGAGACTTCCAGCTTCCGAAACATCTGCTTTAGAGCCTGCTTAACTTAGTAGCAAAAATATATATCAAGCGAGTCTCCGAATCGCGATCGCTCGTAACTAGCAACTTGGGTTACTACTATAAAACTAGTAGCAAACCCTCGATCCTGAGCGTCGAGGAGTGCTAATTTTGCCATGAAGGTTTTACCATTGGCTGTATCGATCCCGACAGTAAATGCTTCTAATAGATCTGGAGGTTGGGTTGAAGAATGAAACAAAAGCAGCATCTAGAGATCGAACCTTAACGTTAATACTAACGATGCCCTTTGTTTGGTAGAGAGCTGTTGTATATGCTTTGGAAAAATTGTCGTCTTGGTATGGATTCATAGCAATACTATTAGTTCTGAGTTTCTTTGAGGTAGCGATTACCTTTAGGTGAAGATTCTACGCGAATTGCAAAGGGGAGATCGGGAGTATATGCTTCTAATTTATTGGCAAATTGTCTGACCGATCGAGCGTTGCCTAGTTTTTTACTTGCTTCAGCATCAGTAATTGTCCCATGTTTTTCAATGTGTTGTAAAACAGAGAGATGGGGATTATCGATAAATTTATCGTACCAGGCTCCCTCGACGGCGATCGGATCGATTTGTCGATTCTCATTCTGAGAGGCTACGCCAACGATAGTTGGCGGTTGTGGTTCGGTAGTTTGGAAATCTTTTGCTACCCAAGGATCTGGTTCGTCAATCGATTGCAATCTAGCCCTAACTTTTAGATCTAAATTATCTAATTCACCCTGTTTGCTACTTAATTCCAATCGAGCCATTTTTAAAGATCGATCGCATATTTCGATCTCGTTATGTCGATCGATAATTTCTGCGACTAAATCTGCTAATTGCGAGATCTTTACTTGCAATTCTATTTCGGTATCGTTCAATTGCGATCGAGTCTCGACTAATCGCTGTTCTTGACTGGTTAGTTCGGGCGGTATGTCTGCTTTCGCCCGATTCAATCGTTCGATTTCTGTTTCAAGATCTTGTTGAATTTTTAGTCGTTTGCTAATCGCTAGATTTAGTTGTTGTAAAAGTAACTGCTTTTGGTCGGGAGATTCAGCTTCGTCTGTATTCTTTTGACTCTGGAGCTGCTGAATATTTAGTTCTAATTCTTGCTTAATTAGTGAATGTCCTTCAATTTCAGATTGAATCTGTTTGAGTTCGATTTTGGCTTGCTGGTGTAGCCTTTGAGCGAGGGAATCGTTGGAGCTTTCGATTTTAACTTGCTCTGCTTGTAGTTGAGAAATTTTC
>NZ_JANYJC010000250.1 GCF_025361915.1 Chamaesiphon sp. GL140_3_metabinner_50 | reverse complement strand
AAGAAAAATCCCCTCCTTGGACGGGCATTGCACTGAGCTTGCCGAAGTGTGCCCGTAGGGCGGGGTGGGTAGATCTTCGCTACAACCTATCTCCTATCTCCCATCTCCTATCTCCCATCTCCTATCCCCTAATTCAGCCCTCTGGCTTGCCCGATCCAGGTTTGGACACGATCGAGATCTGGGCAGAGATCGCGGCGTTGGAGCGTGGCTACTTGCAGCCTGAGCAGTTGTCGATGGATTTTATCAGCAGGCATTTGGGCTAATTGTTTGACAGAAATAATGCCGATATGTAAGAGCATTCCATTATACTGACAGCCGACACCGGGCAACCGCGACAGATCGGCAAGAGCTACTAATTTATTCACATACTGAATTTTAGCACCCAGACTCATGGCTAATTGAGACTTAGTTGCCGCATCAGGGGCAACGGCTAGGAGTTGCCCGGTGGTAGCGATGCCGAGCTGTTCGAGTAAAATGCAATCGGGCTTATTTAACCCCGGTAAATCAGCAATCGACCAATCACAAATCATAAGCGGTAAAGTGTAGAAAATAATCGATCGATGGAGAAACTAAATCTTTAGTTAAAATAGTAGGTATTCCCGTAAGTACCGACATTTCGCTGCAAATGGATTTTACCAGTATTGTTTTAGTTCAGATTGCGATCTTTTACTGTTTGGCGATATTACTACCGACATCCAGGAGTAATTCTAGCCTGAAAATTGCAGCGATCGTCGTACTGATAATTTTATCGATGAGTTGGTATTTTATGCCCGATCTGACGGTAAAGATTGGGATTGGCGCGTGGATTATCTCGGTGTTAATCCCGATGTTCTCGCTTCAGCGACTAGAATCGCTAGTCGATAAATCTGAATATTTAGCCGCTAGTCGGTTCGCCAAATGGGTAAGATGGTTGGCACCGACAGATGGCATGTGGAACTACCATCATTTACTCGCTGGGATTGCCCTCGCACAGGCGGGACAAATCGAGACAGCGCATCAAATCTTCGATCGATATCAACCAGCAGCATTACCACCGCAGTCATCGTCATCGGCAGCTCTTGTCAAAGTAGATACTCGACGCAAGCAGCAGTTATCGAACCAGACAGAGATCGGCAGATCGGCAACTGCTTTATTATATCGTGCGACCGATCGATGGTCGGAGTATATTACCTGGTTTCGATGGCGACTGACAACCGATCGCGATCTCGATCGGGGTAACACTCTAGTTTATTACGTCCGGGCACTAGCCGAAACCGGAGATCTACATCGGTGCATTATAGAGGTAAATAAACTCGATCGCGATCGGCTCATTAACAACCAGCAGTTAAATCTGCTCAAGATGTATCTCCTCGCCTATTGTGGGCGGATCGATGCCGTCACTCAGTCGTGTCAAAATCTACTTTCGACATACTCTAGCGATATCCATCAATTTTGGATCGGTACGGCAGAATTAGCCGCAGGTAAAATCGAAACGGGGACAGAAACATTAATCCAACTGCGTCAGACGACTCAAGATCGCTGCATTCAACACGATATCGATTGGCGATTATCTCAACCGCTCCCAGATTTGACGCAACTCAGCTCTTTAGATCGCGAATCTATCGCCCAAATCGAATCGACAATCATTCAAGATGCCCGCTACAACGTCCAAACGCCCGTTAATGCCCGCACCCCCGTTACCAACCTATTAATTGCGATTAACGTACTGATTTACTGTACCGAATTGGCATGGCAATATAAGTCGGGAGATAAAGAATTTACCTTCATCCCATTAGGTGGATTAGCCGCGCCATTGGTGCTCGGTGGGCAATGGTGGCGGATTATTACGGCTAATTTTCTCCACATGGGCATCTTACATCTGGGGATGAATATGGTGGCGTTGCTGTATTTGGGTAAATTTGTCGAATATCGATTGGGAAGTTTCCGGTATCTGCTGGCGTATTTAATTGCGGGGCTGGGTTCGATGGCGACAATTACTTATATCGATACTTACTGGCTCACCGCACCCCAGATTACTGTCGGTGCATCTGGGGCGATTATGGGCATGTTGGGCGCAATGGGCGCGATTCACCTGCGAGGGTGGCGACAAGCCAAAGTAGCCGCCGCTGGGCGACAATTTCAGGCGGTGTTATTTAGCGTCGGGTTTCAGTTAGTATTCGATCTTACCAACGGACATACCAGCATTGTCGGTCATTTTTCAGGGCTGATTATTGGCTTTTTGGTGGGGTTGGGGTTGTTGTTTGGGAGTAAGGAGTAAGGAGGGATGGGGAGATGTATCCGGCTAGTTCAACTGTAGTTGTCTTAGACCCCAAAGAAATGATTACTCAGTGAGAAGGACAGCCATGATTCAAAATGAACGTCAGTATCGAATCACTCAAACCAAGTTACGAGAATTCGAGCGAGAATTAGCAGATATCGATCCTCACGATCCT
>NZ_JANYJC010000197.1 GCF_025361915.1 Chamaesiphon sp. GL140_3_metabinner_50 | reverse complement strand
TTTTGGAAAAGTCGGGTTTGTAGCAACACTAGTTATACTGTCCTAACCACCCTGGCGATTGCTATAGATATTGGCAACAGCCAAATATTGACAGACGCTACAACATAAGCCTACCAGTTGAGGAATTGCGATGATGAAATTTACCAAATTTCTGTGTCAGATTATTTCGATCGCTACAATTGGCATGGCAACTGCGGCGATAGCCAATCCAATTTCTATTTCAGGTGCTTATAAGGGTGATGGTTATATCCTCGATCTTAGTAGTGGTGGCGAATATCATAGTTGCGATCCGCGAAATCGGTGTGTCACTATTCCACGCACTCAATCGACTCAGCAGGGACAAACCTACATCTGGAAGCGGAATGGATATAGTTATCAGGTTACGCCAGTCGGAAATCGGCTCAAAGCTGGTCACTACACCAGAATTTCGGTGCGCGTAATCGATACCAAGCAAAGGGTAATCTTCGATCGCATCATGAGATATCAGTAGAGATGGGAGAGGGAAGTAAGAAGTAAGGAGTAAGAAGTAAGAAGTAAAAAGTGAAATTACGTCTATTCCCTATTCCCTATCCCCTCCTACGGAGCCAAATAAGTATACTGCGACAGACTGTGTTCGTAGTTTTGTAGCAGGCGTTGGGCTTCGGAGAGTTCGATCCGGTTTTCGAGCAGGGCTTGTTCGGCTTTTTGACGAACGCTCTCAATCAGATCTTCGACATCGTATTGAACGTAGCCGACAACTTCAGTCATGGTATCGCCTTTGACAACGTGCTCGATTTTGTAGCCTTTGGGTGTCAGTTTGATGTGAACCGCATTGGTATCGCCGAATAAGTTGTGAAGGTTGCCCATAATCTCTTGATAAGCACCGCCGAGGAATAAGCCTAAATAATAAGGTTTATTGGGTTCTAGGGGATGTAGTTCGAGAACGTGCTTGACATCTTTAAGGTCGATAAACTGGTCGATTTTACCGTCACTATCGCAGGTAAGATCGGCTAAGATCCCGCGCCGGGTAGGTTCTTCGCCCAAGCGATGGATTGGCATGATGGGGAACAGTTGATCGATCGCCCAACTATCTGGAGCCGATTGGAATACAGATAGATTGATGTAGTAAATCGATGCCATGATTTGTTCGAGTTCTTCCAAATCTTCGGGCATATATTCCTCGCGTTTGGCGATATCGAGGATTTTTTGGCAGCAAGCCCAATACAGTTGTTCGGCGCGCGATCGTTCGGTGATGCTTAAATAGCCGAGTTTAAAGCGGCTGATGGCTTCATCTTTAAATTGATTGGCATCGTAGAACGCTTCCCGATAATTTTCGGGATTGATGCTGGCGTGGGTTTCCCACAGATTGCGGACGATTTGGTGTTCGGGCTGGGTGGTTGGTTGGGGCAAATCTGTCCGTACGTCGCAGGTACTGAGGACATCAAAAATTAGTACCGATTGGTGAGATGCGATCGCACGTCCGCTTTCACTGATTAGAGTGGGAACGGGAATATTTTTCTCGCCACAAGTCTCGCGCACTTCGGCGACGATATCGTTAGCGTAGTTTTGCAAATCGTAGTTTTTGGACGCATGGAAGTTGGTTTGCGAACCATCGTAATCGATGCCCAAACCGCCACCCACGTCGAGATACTTCATATTCGCCCCCAATTGGACGAGTTCTACATAGATTTTACTAGCTTCGCCGATCGCATCTTTAATGACCGAAATTGAGGAAATTTGCGAACCGATGTGGAAGTGGAGCAGTTGCAAGGAGTCGAGCATATCGACTGCTTTGAGCCTGTCTACCACCATAATAATTTCGGGAATCGTCAGCCCAAATTTAGCCCGATCGCCGCTAGATACGCCCCAGCGTCCGATTCCTTTAGCATTGAGCTTGGCACGTACGCCCAGATTGGGTTTGATGCCTAAAGATTGCGCGACGGCGATCGCGATTTCGACTTCTTCAATCTGTTCGAGGACGATAATCGGAGTTTGCCCTAATTTCTGCGCTAGCATCGCCATTTCGATGTATTCGCGATCTTTGTAGCCATTGCAAATTAGCAAGGCTCCAGGGTTATCTAGCATGGCGATCGCGATCGTTAATTCGGGCTTAGAACCTGCTTCAAGACCGAATTGATAAGGCTTGCCAAATTTGACCAAATCTTCGATGAGGTGCTTTTGTTGGTTGCACTTGACGGGGAAGACCCCTTTATAGATGCCGCCGTAATTATATCGGGCGATCGCCTTGGCAAAACAGGCATTCAATCGCTCGATCCGGTGTTCTAAAATGTCCGAAAACCGGATCAGCATCGGCAGGGCTAGATTGCGCTGTTGCAGGGATGAAACCAGCTCGTAGAGGTCTAAAGAGCCACCGCGATCTCCTTGTGGGGCGACGGTAACGTGTCCGGCGGCATTAATTGAAAAATACGGTTCGCCCCAACCTTGAATCCGATATAGATTTTCACTGTCCTCGATCGTCCAAGGTTCCTGAAGTAGTTCGGGCTGGGGCTGATGTTTGGCACCCCCCTTCGGTTTTTCCTTAGGCACGATGGTATTTTTCAAAAGCTGATTCAATTCCGCAGCTACACTTGCATCTGGTAGCTCTATTTCCAAATTTTTTTCTGCCACTGCCTATCCCATTTTTTCTAGCGGACGATTTATCGATTGTCATCTTAACGCATTATTTACCAATCTCTCGATCGTTTTTATGCATTGTGCTGTATTTAAGATACCCAGAGATCGATCGAAACTAAGCCAATCTCCCATTAACATTATAATTGCCGATCGAATAGCTAAGTTCTCTCAGATGGAGGATGTCACAACTTAATGCCCAAAGCTTTGAGCGTCATTAGTCCGACGACACCATCGGCACTAAGTCCTTTTCTCGCCTGAAACTTAATTACCGCATCCTTTGTGAGTCGATCGAACGAGCCAGTAACCGGAGTAGCATAACCGACATTAGTCAAACTCTGCTGAATCCGATTGACGATCGATCCGGTATCGCCCATCTGAAAGCTAGTCACCATCACGAAACCACCGATCGGACAGCGATCCATTTTCGCGGCGGTTTGGTCGCCAAAATTGCCATCGACAGTCATTAAATCGTTAGGATTATACTTATTCCACAGGCTCTGAAAAGCCTTCACGCCCAAGTTTCCCACGTCATCGCGACCGTTATTTTCAAAGAAATGCACGGGATCGTTACCGCCCAACCACTGCCAGCCATGCGCCAGCAAATAGGGTTTCCACGCCTGGTAATTGCCAACATCGATCGCCAATCCATCTTCATGATTGCTGTTCCCTGGTTTAGCCGCCAGCGGAATTAATTTAGGATCGCGCCGATAAACTTGATAGAGAAGATGCTGCTGTACGACGGTGCGATAAGCCGAGCTAACGGTCATTTTCAGGTTGGGTTGCTGGGCAATTCCCGCTTTAAGTGCGGCACGTAACGATTCTTTCGCCCCCGCCTGAAGATAGAGGTTTAAGTGAGATCCGCCAGTATTGGCAATTCCTGGTAGGCTCTCGAAGTTAAGTAATATACTCGTCTGTATGGTATTCATCTGGGCAATAATTTGCCGACTCAAGCCGCTTACCAATCCGGTATCGACGGTACGGGTTTGAATGATGCTGTCGATCGCTTCTTTTACGGTTGTCATAGGAGATGGGAGATGGGAGATGGGAGATGGGAGTTGGGAGATGGGAGTTGGGAGTTGGGAGTTGGAATGAGTATCTTGCTGTTGCAGAATTAGCTCCAACTCTCCCATCTCCTACCTCCGTTCTCCCAAATAAAATAAATAATTTAAATTCATCCCGATAAGGGTGGAGAGAGTGTGGATATAGGAGTGGTAGATGCACCCTGATTATTCGTCCCTGACTTGCTATTAGTGAGTTGGGGCGTTTTTTTTGAGTCAGAATTAGTTCCAACTCTCCAAACTCCCAAATAAAATAAATAATTTAGATTCGTCCCGATAAGGGTGGAGAGAGTGTGGATATAGGAGTGGTAGATGCACCCTGATTATTCGTCCCTGACTTGCTATTAGTAAGTTGGGGCGTTTTTTTTAACTATCGATCGCGGGTGCAAACTGATAGATCCGCAGTCGATCGTTTTCATAATAAATTAGCGTATCGGGATGATGGCGGCGATAGGTCTCACACAATTGTAGTGTAGCGGTGGCCAATTTTTTCCGACCGCTAGGGGATCGATAGTTACGATAGGTAGGATCGGTGAGTACGGAGTAGGGAACTGGATATTCTGGCTTATCGGTAGTGAAGGCAAGTTTTTCGGTAAATACTAACAGTGGTGTTTTGTGCGGAAAATGAAAGCTAGCAACTTTTACCCGTTGTTGATAAGTATCGGTAAATTCGGCAACATCTTCATACCAGCCGCGACCGTAGACTTGAGACAGTTGTTCGATCGGCGCAACTACAGTCCACTGTTTGGGGGGAAATATGTGCCCGATCTCTACAGCTTTTCGGGCGGCGGCATCGTATTCAAGATAGTCGATCGCAGGTAATGGTGGCAGACAAAAATTGAGGGTAATGGCAATAAACATCATCAGACAAATCGGTGACGACCAACTGGCAAATAATGGTTTACTCGCCGCTGAAATCGCCATAAATAATAATCCCACCAACAGACTCAAGCCGATCGGCAGTGTGGCTAAAATTTCATTAAGCATCGGCAACTGTCGATCGGGAATTGCCGCTAAGACCGCTAACAGCGTCCAGGCGACACCGATCGTAAATAATCCTGTTTGCCTGCCAAAAATGCTACCAAAGCCGCCAAACAAGATTAATAGCAGCATGTGGGGGGAAATTGCCGCGACCAAGAGCGTACAACAAAGCGTATTGATTATTGCATCCGTGCGTTGTTTGGTTCTGGCAATTTGGGTACTGCACCCGATTGCCAAAATTACAAACAGTGCTCCGAGTTCGGCTTCACTTACCGCCCACGATCGAATCAAACCGCGATCGAGCGCGTCGGCGATCGTTCTCAGGCATTGCTGCCACCCTGGGGGTAAATACTGGGAAATCGGCAGATTCCAGGTGAATAAATAAGTCCCCAAACTATACATTGCTGCCAACGTTGCCGCCCCATTTTTGGTCAGCGCGGCGATCGTATAACCGATACTCAGCACTAGTAAAGTGCCGACGATCGCGCCCAGCAGATGTACGACTTGAAGAGGATGAACGCCACTGAGTGCCGAGATAAAGGCGGCTAAACTCGCGAAAATTGGCAAATAGTTAACTGCGGGTAAATCCCGCGCCAAGATCTGCTGGGTAATTAATAACTGCCCGTAAGTGTCGGGATGGCTGAAGCGAAATTCGGTTAATGGATGCTCGAAACGCAACCACACTGTAAAGCTGACGATCGCGATCGTGGCAATTACCGCCAGCATAATTAATGGTATCCGTCTGGATCTGGGCTGGAGCTTGGGGTGGGCGACTGAGGTACCATTCGGTAAAAACTGCTGGATAGCTTGCGGATCGAAGTAAGCTTGAATCGCCCGATCTAGCATCCGCCACGGGAATGATAGCCAGTCAGCGATCTGGGTTGCCGACACGCCGCGATCGAAAATATCCACCGTCGCGATCGCAATTTGGTGCCCTAGTCGATCGAATTTCAGTCTAAATTGCCACTGGTGGCTTGCCATCAGGCCGATTCCTAACCCAGTTCCATACGTCAGCACCGCTGTCATCCAGGTAAATACGCCCAACTTCACCCATAAAATACTCCCGATGGAGAGCGTCGCTACCGTCCGGATAAAGGCACCCACCAGCCGACTGGCGAACGATGGCAACGATGTTTGTGGAAATGCGATCGATGGTAATCCGCCAAATAATACCGCAAAGACAATTACCACCCACCCACTGGTAAGCACATCGATGATGAAGGATGGTCGATCGAACACGCGCGTGGGAAAAAAAGCTACAACTCATAGTGTATTCGGAATTTTCCCGATCGCACAAGGGGAGTAAGGAGTAAGGAGTAAGGAGTAAGAAGTAAGGAGTAGGGAGTAGCTGTGCAATTAGGTCTCAAGCCTAAAACTTCATGCCTCAGACCTAATCCCTAAAACCTAACAGCTAATCCCTAAAACCTAAAACCTAATCCCTAAATCAAAAATGGTATAATGATTTTCCTGCCGATCGTTAGGAGCGAAGATTACGGCTTACACGCGCCCCCTTGCCAATCTGATCGAGCAGCTACAACGCTTGCCAGGAGTAGGCCCTAAATCTGCTCAACGATTAGCCTTACACATTCTCAAACGATCTCCAGCCGAAGTCGAACAATTGGCTCGATCGTTGATCGAAGCTAAACAACTAGTTGGCTTGTGTGAGGTTTGTTTTCACCTATCTGCCGAACCGACTTGCGATATCTGTCGTAATCCGCAACGCGATCCGCGCACGATTTGTGTCGTTGCCGACTCTCGCGATGTCATTGCCCTCGAAAAAACGCGAGAATTTATGGGTAAATACCATGTCTTAGGTGGGGTAATTTCACCAATGGATGGCATCGGCCCCGAACAATTAAATATTTCCACTCTCTTACAACGGGTTGTCGCCGATGATGTCCAAGAGGTGATTGTGGCTGTCAGTCCGACTGTAGAAGGCGAGACGACTACGCTATATTTAGGCAGGCTAATCGCACCGTTGACTAAGGTGACTAGAATTGCCTTCGGACTGCCGATGGGTGGCGATTTGGAATACGCAGACGAAATAACTCTCGCCCGCGCTTTAGAAGGCAGGCGAGAGATAAGTTAATCGTCAATTAGGGACAACCGCGATCGACTACCGATGGCGAAACCTAAGATCGGGTACTAAGCTAATCTTTTCTTGATTAAAACAATCAATTGACCCAATTGTTTTTTCAAGGTATCGACTTCTGATTCTAGTTCGATCGTTTTTTGGATAGTTTCTTGATGCTGGGCATCTCTACTCTGCTGTTCGGCTTCAAATCTGGTAATTAAAGCTTGCAGCTCGGTTTGTTGCGATTGTTGAATCGTACCCAGTTGGGTTTGGAGTCGATCGATTTCCGTCCGGCTGGTAGTTTCGATCGCTGCAATCCGCTCCATCGCTCGATCTAGCTGTGCTTGCAACTGCAACACTTCATCGTTGCTGACTGAAGCTTCGATCGATGTCGCTACCGCACCAGGTAACTCTGCCATGCGCGGACGAGCTTTGCGCGCTTTAGTCATCGCTACCCGAATCGCTTCGGCAAGTAAGACCCGATCGAATGGTTTTTCAATAAACTCAAAAAACTCGAATGGTTCCGAAATCTTACTCGTAACCTCTTCCTTTTTCCCCGACATCAATACCAAGGGAATTTTCTGAAATTCTGGATGCGCCTGAATTTGCTGGAAGACATCCCACCCGCTCATTTTGGGTAAGATAAAATCTAACATAATTAGCGAGGGGTGTTCTGTTTCGACAAAGTTGATCCCCTCAATGCCATCTTTTGCCTCAATTACTTCAAAATCGCCCTCTGGGAGCATATCGCGCACGGTCTTCCGAATCACGCGACTATCATCGATTACCAAGATTTTACTAGTTGCCACACTTGACTCCTGATTGTTTTTTTATAAACTTAGGTGTTGTTACTCGTTGTTACTCCTATCTCTTTAATTCAGATGGTTTAACCCGGTTTCAGTGCAAATTGATAAAATATTTAGGGAATAATGTCCATCTCGTGCCTTGGTTCTTCTCCCTTGCTGAATGGAGAATTGCTAAGATCCAAGGGTAACATCGATCGACCTGTGCCCGACCGCTTATCCTATTTTAATCATCGATCGATTTCTATGCTCGTCGATCGCCATGCACCGAGATCGATAGTTGAATGGCAGCCTAGACCTTTACCCAAACTCGTAACCCCTACTCTTTTTAATATGCCCTCATCTTCCGCAGATTTAGCACGTTGGCGCGCTGAAGTTCAAACTCTTCCCCCTTGGCTGCGGCGATCGATCGGTACTGCCAGCGAACTTTCGACAGTACAGCAGATTGTCAAACAGCGTCAAATTCATACAATTTGCGAAGAAGGTCGCTGTCCTAATCGCGGTGAGTGCTACAGTCAGCAAACTGCTAGTTTTCTGTTAATGGGGCCAATTTGCACTCGCAGTTGTGGTTTTTGTCAGGTCGATAAAGGGCACGCACCGATGCCCCTAGACCCCCAGGAGGCTCAGAAGGTCGCTGAAGCAGTCAAACTGCTCGGATTGAAGTATGTAGTCTTAACAGCCGTAGCGCGGGACGATCTCGATGATGGAGGTGCGAGTGGCTTTGCTGACACGATCGCAGCAATTAGAGCGGTAAATCCGACTACGCAGGTAGAAGTGCTAACTCCCGATTTTTGGAGCGGGAAGGATGCCCAGCAGCAACAAAAAAACCGGATTGCCACTGTAGTAGCCGTCAAACCTGCTTGTTACAACCATAACATCGAAACAGTAGCTAGACTCCAAGATCGGGTGCGCCGGGGGGCAAAATACCAGCGATCGCTCGATGTTCTCGCCCATGTTAAAGCAATAGATCCGACCATCCCGACTAAATCGGGCTTAATGCTGGGACACGGCGAAACTGAAGCTGAAATTATCCAAACATTACAAGATTTAAGATCGATCGATTGCGATCGGCTGACGATGGGACAATACATGCGACCCTCTTTAGAACATCTCCCCGTCGTTAAATACTGGACTCCAGATGAATTCACCCACTTAGGTGAAATTGCCCAGGAGCTAGGCTTCAAGCACGTTCGATCGGCTCCACTAGTTCGCAGTTCTTATCATGCAGGCGAATGAGGATTCGATAATTAGTGAGTGGCGGAGATCTACCCACCCCGCCCGTTGGGCACCCCTCCTCGGAGGGGATTTTCTAATTTGTATTATACATTTATATTTATTAGATTATAAGTTAACTTACTATCTGTAATGATATCGAGCCAGTGAAATTAATGAGAATTTTTTATTACAATAGAAAGGCTTAATTTTGTCAGCCCATCTATCGGCGAAACTAGCAGGATATATATCATCCCAGATACAAGTATGATAAGGAAAATCTGAGCTGGTATGCCTAATTCGGTCTCTATAAGTAAGTTCTAAATAGTCCTCTGGCTCGGTAGGAATTTGGGTTTGCCTCTTGTACAAGTAACGCTGCATAGATAGATGTTTTGGAGAATGTTTGAATGTAAAATTATTTCTATTACTAGATCTGTAAGTGCGAGACACAAAAAACAATTGAATAAAATATTATCTGATGAAGCTTTTTTCATCTCGATCGATCCCAATACGTCTATACAATAAGACTACCCACGATTGCGATCGATAAAAACGATCTGACAGATATTGTTGAGGATGGGTGGGTTTGATTTAAAGATGATGGTGTAAAGCGCAACTTCTAGCATAAACCCGCTCCTACAAGTTGGTTGTGATATAGATACAAATTAAAAAATTATATCCCACATTCCGCACTTCAATTTTCACGACAAGCACTTAGATTTATTTATCACTCACTTGAGAACCAAATACGTAGGCAAAAGACAAACATAGTTGAATTCAAAAACTACTTTTGAAGTGCTTAAATAATGATAAAATTGTTGTTAAAGCTCCCATTAACCTTATCAATAAATGAATTTTAGAATTGATGAAATTGAGATTAAAAATCTAGACCACTTGGGAATAGTTGCTGGAATCATTGACGAAATAGGGATAGTAGAAAAAGTCAATGAATTACTAGGGACAGATCCTAGAGAAAAGATTAACTGTGGAGAAGTTGTCAAAGCAATTATTTTAAATGGATTGTTTAGTCCATATTTAAATAACTTATCCATTACTCTTCCTAGTCTGTCATCATTCAATTCTTCCGCTTTGACTCCCGCT
>NZ_JANYJC010000196.1 GCF_025361915.1 Chamaesiphon sp. GL140_3_metabinner_50 | reverse complement strand
CTTTTCTACCATCAAAAGAGACATTGCCAGCAGCGGTAATCTTTACATTTCCCGCATCGCCTGTGCCGAAAGTACTAACATTTAATACAGCACCATTAGTCACAGCCAGATTACCAGTAGTAATCTCAATATTTCCCCCTTTGCCTACTGCACCCTTTTCTATGGTGCTGAATGAGCCACTACCAAAACCATCTTTCCGACCATCAAAAGAGACATTGCCAGCAGCGGTAATCTTCACACTCCCTGCATCACCCGTACCGAAAGTACTAGCACTTAATGCAGCACCATTAGTCATCGCCAGATTGCCAGTCTTAATCTCAATGCCGCCACCTTTGCCTGTTCCTCCAGCAGCGACTTGATTGAAAATATCACCTTCAGAGAGCGTGATTTTGCCAGTGGCATCGAGCTTAATATCTCCCGCTTGTGCTGTGGGCGAACCCAATCCAGTGGCAATTCCGGTAAGTATATAGCTTCCCGTTCCTTGCAGATCGATATCTCTAGCAAAAATCCTGACATTACCACCACCACCAGCACGAACATCGATGATACTAGGCGATGTTCCTACTTGCACTAGCGATACATTCCCCCGCTCTACATTATTTGGCAACTGTATCCCACTATCGATATTAAACCCAACAGTTCCCGCTTGACTCAATCCGCCTAGCTCTACATTCGCACCTGGAGTGAGGATTTGTCCGCCGTTAAAGTTGACATTACCACCAATTAACCCGATGTATTGGATTTGATTTGGGGTGACATTTTTCAACTTACCAAAATTATTAATCTGCCCAGCTCCGCCGCCGATATTTAAACCTGATACGTTAAATAGCACATTCGGCGCGACGCTTAATAATGGCGCATCGCCATTAGGATTAGTCCCAAACGTAATCGTTCTACCGCCAGCATCGACTAAATTAATCCCATTTGCTGTAGTTGCCATAAATGCCCGCCCGACATTTAACTTCGCATCCGTGCCAAATGTCACCCCATTGGGATTAATCAGAAAGAAATTCGCACCATTAGTATTAACTGTGCCATTAATATCTGAGAATGCATTACCCGTGACGCGGGTAATAATGTCCCGATTGCCGACTGGATTATTAAAATTCGCCGCTCCGTTAGTGGGGACGGAAAAATCGGTAAAACTATGAAATAACGTTTGTCCCTTAGTTACCCCGCCTGTAATACTAAAGTTATTACCATTGCCCGATACTTGAGTTCCTAGCGTGTTATCGGCTACCGGAGCGCGATTGCTGGGTTGATAAGTTTGGGCGGATGCGATCGCAGGTAAAAACAATAGAGCAGTGCTGGCAAGAACAGGACGTAGATACTTCATCATGAGAATGGAAAGGCGTTGCTTTATGCAAAGTTGAAGGGTGAATCGAGATGCGATCGCCTGGTGCGATCGAACTAACAAAATTTATCTATGCGAGTTGCGGAAAATCCGAGATCGATCGAGATATGGAGGGGATGTGCGATCGATCGAAGATCGGGTATTTCAGGTAAAGAGTAAATGATATCGAACTAATACCTTTACCCTTTACCCCTGCCCTCTTATTTACTAATCGTAACTCTGCTCGTTTACCTTGGTTACATCAAAAAGTGGTGGATCTTCACTTCTGATTGGAAACTTTCGGGTGAACTTTTTATTTTTAGTACCGATCGTAAAAGTTCGATCGTTAAGTTGATAATTCAAAGGCGACTTATCTATTCTCGCCCCCACAATCGTGCTAGCTTGGGGTTGATATTTCAAAAAGCTTTGAATGGGAATACCCAAATTAAATCCTGTTTTTTCATCGGTCATTGTCCCAACGCTAGTTTCTTCGCCAGGGGTTTGATTATTCCGATCGCCTTGCCCGTGAATGGCGACAATTCGCCCAGCAGCATCAAATACTGGGCCGCCACTCATCCCGGCTCTAGTAATATTGGTATAAGCCAGATCGTAGCCATTATTTCGTTCTTGAGGATTGCTATCGCTTTCATCTAATCGGGAAGAAATCATCCCGCCTGTAAATTGGAAGGCAATTCTGGTAATTGCTTTACCTGGTTTGGGAAAACCAGCAACATAAACGGGACTGCCTTCATCGGCATATTCCGAATTACCGATCGTCCCGATCGCAAAAGTATAACTACTTTCAAAAGAAATTACTGCCAAATCGACATTGGGAATAACTTTAATATTGCGTTGGGCATCTAAATTAATCGTTACTCTCTTTCTGCCGATCGGGCTGTTGAGTGGAACTGGAGTAACGATTTTATAATTATTACTGGGGATTTTAACAACGTGTGCTGCTGTCAAAACCGTGTAAATATTCTTAGTGCCGCGTTCCGATCGACCGATAATTACACCCGATCCAAAACTACCCTCTGTCGATTCAATTCTGACGACAGTTTTTTTGGCGATCGCACCGACATCTCTGGCTAAAATTGCCCTGGCTTCATATTTAACAGCATTAATTTGAACAGGTGCAATTAGCACGGTAGTAATTGTCAAACCAATGGAAACTAAGTAACGTTTAAAAATCATGTTTTTATAAATTGTGAATGTTAACAACACATCACCCGTATGGGTGAGTTTTCGTCGAGATTTATTGCCAGTTTCCAACCAAAACAAATGGTGCCCAATAGTAGGGCGATCGATATTTAGGATTGCGAAGTAGAGCCTGTTGAGCTTGGCGTAAAGATTCACCTTTGCCGAGATTTTTATT
>NZ_JANYJC010000194.1 GCF_025361915.1 Chamaesiphon sp. GL140_3_metabinner_50 | reverse complement strand
GGTATCAATCAATCAAACTTCCGTACCCCGCAGCCTCAAAGGGCATTTTGCCTCTGTCTTCAATCTCAAAGTTGGCAAAAACACCTTCGATGTCGATTATAAGGGACAGACGAAAACGATCGTGGTGACTCGATCGGCAGTATCCAAAACCGATGCCCCTCCAGGTAATTTCACTGCTAGTTCCCTCGAACCTCAAGGTGATATGGCGCGGATGCCTGGAGAGTTAGTTTGTTTTGGTGCAAACGCGCCGACAAAATCCAAAGTAGAAGTGAATGTCTTAGGGCAAGATATTAAGCTCCAAGAACAAACCAAGAGCGTTGAGTTACCCGATAATAAAGCTGCCCTAATCGATAAAAATCAACCTCAAGCGATGTACGGTGCAGGGCAATATCTAGGCTGTGCGATCGCTTCTGCCGCCGCAGATCTGGGCAACCCTACCTACAAACTCGAAACAGGTAATCCGCCAACAACTGTTGCTCAAACAGCACCAGGCAAAGTTCAGATTCTCTCCCCCTTGAATCTCGACATTGCCGAAGTCAAAGTTGAAGGTGGTATCACCCGCACAGGTGCGAGTTCGGATTTTAGTCGGTTGACACCGCTGCCGAAAGGGACTAGAGCCTCCATTACCGCTCGTCAGACAGGGAATAACAATGGCAAGCAGGCTAACTGGGTGCGGCTTGACTATGGTGGCTGGATTCTCGCCGAGCAAGTCCAAATCACTACGGGAATCAAAGTACCGCCCAAAACGATCGTCAAAAGCGTAATGAGCAAAGATCGGGCGGGCGCAACTGATGTGATCTTCCCGCTCCAGGTAGCAGTTCCCGTCACTCTCGAACAAGGGACAAATACTGTCACCCTCACTCTCTACAACACTACTGCTCAAACTGACATCATTCGGTTCAATGATAACCCCGTTGTTTCGCGGCTAGATTGGAAGCAGACGACCCCTGGAGTCGTCCAATATGTGTTTAACCTCAAATCAAAACAACAGTGGGGCTACAAGCTCAGATACCAAGGTAGCAACCTCGTACTATCCCTGCGCCATCCGCCCAAGCTCGATCGAAATAATCTCAACAAACCGCTAACTGGCACTAAAATCTTACTAGATCCAGGACATGGCGGTGCTGATTCTGGGGCTGTGGGACCAAATGGTTATACCGAGAAGGATGCCAATCTCTATGCTGCCAAACTATTGGCAAATGAGCTGTCGATGCGGGGTGCCTCAGTATTTTTATCGCGAGAAGTAGATAAGGCGATCGAACTGAGCGATCGACAAACAATTATTGATAATCTAGAACCTACCCTAGCTCTCTCTGTCCACCACAATTCTCTCCCCGATGGTGGCAATCCCGACACCAAGGGTTTCTCAACCTTCTGGTACCACGCCCAAGCCCAAAGCCTTGCCATGTACCTCCACAACTATGTGGTCAAAGATACTGGTCGTCCATCCTATGGTGTGTTCTGGGACAACCTTGCCCTCGCTCGTCCTGCATCCGCACCTTCAGTACTGTTGGAATGGGGCTTCATGAGTAATCCTGGTGAGTTTGAGCAAATTGCTAATCCTCAAGAGCAGCAAAAAATGGCCAAATCGATCGCAGATGGCGTTACCCAATGGTTGGTATTGTCAACGAAAAATTAATGGCTACCACTTGGAGGCTAACGTGTATACACGTTAAAGTTGATGCGTAGATCCATACCCCACCCAGCGACGCGCGCTCCTCGGGTTCCCCGAGGGTTTAGCGCGTCAAGACAACCTCCCCTTAGAAAGCTACGGTGTATACATAAGTCTGGAGAAAAGCGAAAACTCTAGAGATCCACCTAAATCCCCCTTAAAAAGGGGGACTTCCGGATCCGGTCCCCCCCTTTTTAAGGGGGATTTAGGGGGATCTTATAGGGTTTGAGCTTAACAAAATTATTGAGTTCTCAGACATCCTCATATATTAACGATCGACATTTACCATGCAAGCAACCGCAGCTAAATTTTTACCACCCGCACTTAAATCGCGAAATTATCGGTTATTTTTTGCAGGGCAAGGAATATCGCTAATTGGCTCGTGGATGACGCAACTCGCGACTGTCTGGTTGGTTTATCACATTACTAATTCGGCTTTGATGCTGGGAGTAGTGGGGTTTACCAGCCAGATTCCCAATTTTATTTTGACACCTTTTGGTGGGGTATTAGTCGATCGATTCTCGCGCCATCGCATTTTAATTACGACCCAAGTGTTAGCAATGATTCAATCGCTAACTCTGGCGGCTTTAGCCTTCGCCGGGGTAATTAATATTGAGTTAATCTTAATTCTGAGCTTTATTCAGGGGGTAATTAGTGCGGCAGATGCGCCAGCTCGTCAAGCATTTGTCACAGAACTTGTCGATCGCCCGGAAGATTTGGCAAATGCGATCGCGATTAATTCGACAATGTTTAATGGGGCGAGATTAATTGGGCCAGCAGTCGGTGGTTTGTTGATTGCTCAAGTGGGTGAAGCTTACTGTTTTTTAATCGATGGGGTAAGTTATATCGCGGTAATTGCTGCTTTACTGGCAATGCGATTTAAACCCAAACAAATGCCCAAAATTAATGGTAGTCCGCTCCAAAGAATTAAAGAGGGGTTTGATTACGCTTTTCAATGTCCGCCAATTCGGTCAATTTTATTACTGTCGGCTTTAATAAGTTTGATGGGGATGCAATATACCGTACTCGTCCCAGTTTTTGCAGATAAAATCCTGGCGGGTAACGCGCAGACATTAGGGTTCTTGATGGCAGCATCGGGGGTAGGCGCGGTGTTTGGCGGGATTTATTTAGCAACCAGAACGACAGTAGTCGGTTTGGGGCAATTAATTATTTTGGGGCCAGCTTTGTTAGGCATTGGCTTAATTATCTTTTCGTTATCTCGTTATTTACCGTTGTCATTACTGGCGATGCTGTTAGTTGGGTTGGGGATTATTTTACAAGTTGCATCTGGCAATACAGTTTTACAAACGATCGTTGATGACGATAAGCGTGGACGAGTAATGAGTTTGTATACGATGTCATTTTTGGGAATAGTACCGTTTGGTAATTTATTAGGTGGATCGATCGCCGATCGGATTGGTGCTCCCAATACATTAATAATTGCGGGGATTGCTTGTTTATGCGGTTCGATTTTCTTTAGTCGGCAATTACCAGGATTAAAGAAAATAGTTCATGCAATTTATATCCGTAAAGGCATTATTAAATCGACAGAAATTTGACATCATTAGTAGGGGCAATTAATAATCTGGAGTTAAAATTGTGGCACATGCAAGCGCGATCGATCCCCAACGTCAAAATCCGAGTTTAGAGCCACGAGTACCGCTGCGAACGTGGATTGGCGTGGCGGCGAGTATGCTGGGTGCCTTTATGGCGGTATTGGATATTCAGATTACCAACTCCTCGCTCCAAGATATTCAAGCGGCTCTAGGGGCGACGCTGGAGGAAGGCTCGTGGATTTCGACAGCTTATCTAGTGGCAGAAATTGTGGTAATTCCGCTGACTGGCTGGTTGTCGCAGGTATTTTCGATCCGTCGCTACATTTTGGTAAATGCGTCGCTATTTATCTTTTTTTCAGTGTGCTGTGCGTCGGCGTGGGATTTATCCTCAATGATTACCTTCCGTGCCCTGCAAGGGGCGACAGGCGGAATTTTGATTCCGATGGCACTCACCAACATGTTGATTAGTCTACCGCCCGCTAAACAGCCTGTGGGGTTAGCTTTATTCGGTCTGACTGCGACATTTGCACCTTCGATCGGCCCGACTTTGGGCGGCTGGCTGACGAATAATCTCAGTTGGCACTATATCTTTTATTTGAATGTCATTCCAGGAGCATTGTTACTCGCTGGAGTTTGGTATGGCATCAAGCCACAACGTCCTAAACCAGAGCTACTCAAACAAGGTGACTGGTGGGGTATTATCGCAATGGCGATCGGGTTGGCATCTTTGCAAGTAGTCTTAGAAGAAGGTTCGCGCAAGGATTGGTTTAACTCGTCATTAATTATTAATCTGGCGGTAGTTGCGGTCATTTTTTTAGGAATATTTTTCTGGATCGAACTTACTCGCAAGCAGCCATTTATTAACTTGCGGTTGTTAAAAAATAGAAACTTTGGACTGGCGAGTATCGTTAATGTCTCACTCGGAATCGGATTATACGGTTCTATCTATATTTTGCCGTTATACTTAGCTCAAATTCAACAATATAATGCTCTGCAAATTGGTGAAGTATTAATGTGGGCAGGAATCCCACAGTTATTTTTAATTCCCTTCATTCCTAAACTAATTCAGATCGTCGATACGCGATTGGTAATTGCCGTTGGAATTAGTTTATTTGCAGTCAGTTGTTTTATGAATTCCGATCTGACTAATCTGACCGGAATCGACCAGTTACGGTGGTCGCAATTAGTCCGGGCGATGGGTCAACCCTTAATTATGGTACCGCTATCTGGTGTCGCTACGACGGGGATTCCCAAAGAGCAAGCGGGTTCGGCGAGTGGGTTGTTTAGTATGATGCGAAATTTAGGCGGTTCGTTTGGAATTGCCGCGCTGGGGACTTTATTGACTCAGCGCGAACAGTTTCATTCTAATCGGTTGGGCGATAATATATCGATTTATAATCCCGCAACTCAGCAACGAATCGATGAGTTGATACAGTTATTTATCAGCAAGGGTGTAGATTTAATTACCGCCCAAGATCGAGCCTATAAATCGATCGAGAGTATCGTTCGTCGCGAGGCTTATGTGTTGGCTTTTAATGATTGCTTTTACTTTATTGGGTTTGCATTGCTATTGAGTGGTATAGCAATTTTATTCTTCAAAAAAGTCAAAAGGGCAGCAACTGGCGGCGGTCACTAATCTATCGGTCAAAATTCAGTATTTTGAATATCTATCTATTGACAGAGCGATCGAGCGGTTACAGTCTGTATAAATAGATGATATAAACCAATTACTAGCGAGCTGAATCGAGAGCAACATAACTTTCGAGATTGCGCTCGATGATTAAGTGAATCTCAACCAAAATCCGCTCGTCAATCTCGCAGAAATCTGGACTGATTTCTTGAATTTCTGGGGACAAGCTTGGTGGATCGAAGTTTTTACAACTCAGCCCAAATGTATTTACTACTTTGGCCCTTTTGCCGATCGTCAGCAAGCACATCTAGCGATTTCTGGCTATGTAGAAGACTTAGAATCTGAATCTGCTAAAGTTATCCACCTGAAGCTCGAACAGTGTAAACCGAAAAGATTGACGAGCGACTTTGAAGATGCTGTTGCTTGAAAAACTGCAACTGGCATTAATTTAACAATCCAAAATTTACCCCAACCCTAATATGCTAGCGATCGAAGAAATGAGACCAGATGAGATCCACGAACTGCTTCACAAAGTAGGTTACGGTCATTTAGGCTATATCCACGAGGGTAAACCCCAGGTGATGCCAATGCATTATTACCTGCACGATACAGATATTTATCTCCTCACCACCGAAAACATGAAGATCCACCAACTAGATGCAAATCCAGAAATTTGTCTCCAAGTGGAAGAAATTAATAGTCCGCTGTACTGGCGAAGCGTCGTTGTGACAGGTAGAGCCGAGTGTCTTAAAGTCGAACGAGATATCGATCGCGCCATCGAGTTTATTAAAGAGCGGAATCCGGCAGTTTCGCCTGCTAGCAATCGGACTTGGATCGATGCTTGGGGACATGGAGAACCAATTGCGATCTATAGAATCGAATGCGATCGCCTCAGCGGACGAACGACGGATGGAGCTAGTATTCATCAAGAACAGAGGATCGGTAATTAGTACTTGAGAGCGATTTCTCTATCTGTTGACAGAGAGGATAAGTGAGGTAAATTTTGTACGATCGACACATCGTGGTAGTTAAATTTATTTAGAGGAAATCAGATGAGCGACCTAATTGTTGTCGGTTTTAAAGACGAATTTAAGGCTGATGAGGTGATGAGCGAATTACGAAGACTTCAATCAGAGTACTTAGTCGATCTCGAAGATGCTGCCGTGGTCATTCGCAACCAAGAAGGCAAAGTTAAAATTAAGCAAGCCCAAGAACTAGTTGCTGCTGGTGCTATTGGCGGTAGTTATTGGGGCATATTATTGAGTGTAATTTTCTTCAATCCAATTTTTGCTTTGGTGGGTGCGGCGGCTGGTGCGCTGTCAGGAGCTTTGTCAGATATTGGCATCGATGATAACTTTATGCGCGATCTCGGCAGCACGATCGAACCAGGAACTTCAGCGATTTTTGTGCTGATTCGTAAATCTACACCCGATCGCGTGTTGGCAGATTTAAGTAAATTTGAAGGTAAAGTGTTACGGACTTCGTTATCAAAAGATGACGAAGCCAAGCTCCAAGCTGCATTGACAAAAACCCCCGCTACTGTCTAAAAAAAGTGCGATCTAAATATATGGCAGCTTAGAAACTGCCATTAACATCTAGGGTAGGGCAATTAAATTGCCCTACCCTAAATTGTCGAAATTATTTGCTGCAAATGTCAATTACGCTTGTTATGTAGCTACAGCTTACTCTATCTAATGGCGCGAGCGGGATCGGTAGATAGAAGGATGATTAAAGAAGATTGAATCTATATGCTATTAGTTAAATGACTGGATTAAATTAAATAAACAGGACTCAATTAATTATGGCTCTGCATAAAATTAAAGACTTCGATCCAGAATATAGTAAGCATTTTGACGATCGGGATGTCAAAGGCATGGATCTGTATGTAGCAGATGACAAAGTCGGATCTGTCGATGATATTTTAGTAGATGATAGCGGACAATTTCGGTATTTAGTAATTAATACTGGCGTATGGATTTTGGGTAAAAAAGTATTATTACCGATCGGTCGCGCGCAGATCGATTATCAGAAAAAACGTGTCTACGGTCAAAACCTGACTAAATCACAAGTTGAATCCCTCCCTGAATTGACTGAAGACATGGCAGTCGATTACGACCATGAAGAGCGAGTCCGAGGCGTTTATCGTGCCTCTATGCCCGCTACACCCACGATGGGCGTTGGCAAAACTCCAACCAAGCCAGTAACCACTGGCACGCCGATGCTGGGTGTAGAAGACGAATATGCAGAGCCAGCGGGTTATGTTTACGATCGCGATACCTACTCTCACGATAAAGAACCCGATCTCTATGCCATGAACGAGGATAATCATCCTAACTTGAAGCTTTACGAAGAGCGGCTTGTTGCTAGCAAACAGCGTCAAAAAGCTGGCGATGCCGTAATTAGCAAACGGATTGAAACTGAAACCGTACAGGCTTCGGTACCCATCGAAAAAGAGCGCGTCACCATCGAACGCGTGCCCGTCAGCGGCGCAACGGCAGTAGCTCCTGGTGAAGCAACCTTCCAAGCAGGTGAAGTCTCCCGTGTGGATGTTTATGAAGAAGTAGCTGAATTCCACAAAGAGGCATTCGTCCGCGAGGAAGTGCGTGTTAATAAAGTGGTAGAAAAAGAAACTGCAACTGCTCAAGAGCAAATTCGTCGCGAAGAAGTCGATATTAAAATCGATGGCCGCCCCACGGGCACCGACGGCAAATTGTAGACTCTAGTAGGGACAATTCATGAAGCGGCGGTTTTATTCGGAGGGAACCTCCGAATAAAAAAACCGACAAGACAGCGGTTCGCATAATCCGGGAGGGAACCTCCCGGATTATGCGAGACAAGACATTGCCCCTACCAGCAACAGAACGTCGTCGATAATCACAATATTCTGGGGAAGAACATGCTTGCTGACGAATTTAAATCTAGTCAACAGAATGGCGAAGTAGCGCGTCGCGAACAAATTGCCGCTCCGGCAAATATTGTGATGGAAACAGTAATTCCGCTACTAGAAGAACGACTGGTAGTCGATTTGACGCGACGCAAGAGTGGCGACATTGTGGTTCGCAAAGAAATTGAAACCCATCTTTTGCAAGTCCAAGTTCCCATCAGACGCGAAAAATTGATTGTCGAACAAGTCAGTCCTGAATATAAACTGATTGCCGAAATCAATTTAGATGAAGAACGAGTGACTGATGAATTAATTGCTAAGACGATCGCGCCTAACGACAAATCTATTGCTGTTAGCTTAGTTGCTAGCGATCGATCGACAATCGATAATCGGCATACTTATTCGCCCCAAGGTGCGATCGATCTTCTCAACGAACTAAAAAATCTGCCCGATCGCGATTCTGAGTATCTAAAAATTGAAATAATCTGCCAAAATCCCGACCGTCGAGATAATTACCAAGCAATGCTCGCTCTTCATAGCCAGACATAGTTTTAGTATGAGTTTCGCAATATTACGATTGAATTCTAGAATCTTAATAATGATAAATAATTTATTCAATAGGGATACAAACATGAGTTTTTTTCAACAAGGTCGCAAGTTAATTATTGCTTTGTCACTAGTATTTATGCTGGTAGCCACAACAGCATGTGGTAGTAAAACAATAGCTAAACCGACAGCAACTTCGCCCATTGCGATCGAGCGAACTAGCTACTCACAACTAGCACGGGGTAACTCGGCGACAGGGCAAGAATTTGGTAATTGGGTAGTAGAAGCCAGCAAAGGTCTAGTCAAGGATGCTTATGTCCGCGATCGCGATAAATTAGGCGTGATTATTTCATCTCAAGTTAAACCTAATGAAGTCAAAGATTTAGCGAAATCTCTTACCCAAGGTTTTCGTAAAAACTTCCCAGATCGCGATTTGAAAGTTTTGATGTACGCTCCTGACAAGAAACTAATCTTGACGGCTGTTTATGATACTCAATCAAAACAAATCGAATATCAACAACCAGCATAATCACACTACAACTAACTAAAAGCCATGTCTACAAGTGAAGATTACAAACGCCAAGTGATGAAAGATTTGGCTGGCGGAGACAAAGAGATTCTTGACGATGACTCTAGCACCGCAGATAATTACGAAAACTTTGACGATTTTGCCCAAAGATCTTCTAAAGCAGAACGACACCAGTTATTTAGTAAAACGTTCCAATCCGATCGGATTCCCGCCGCGCAAATGGAGCCAGAATTGCAAAAAGCGATCGCTCAAATCAAACCTAACGAGCGCGACGATGTTGCCCGCGAATTTTTTAGTCATCTCAAGAAAAAAGGCTTGAGCGATCGCGATTTAGAAAAACAGTTAGGATTGTCAACACACGACCCCAAACACATGGGTGCAGATGATGTCGGGAAATTGGCTGGCTTTGCCTACCACAATTATGCTGATGTCTTTCATGATGTGCTATCAGAGCAGCCCGCAATGGTAAAGTTTCTCAGCAATCCGATGGTTGGCGCAGCTTTAGGCGCGATGGCAGCGAAGTGGATGGGACGAAAGTAGCGGGCAAGTGGTTCGCCAGCGGTTGTGTCTTGTCGCAACCGTCGGGGAACAGAGGCGTGCGCGCGACGCAAACCGCCGCTGGTGATGCGAAGTCCGCCTACGCGGACTAGGTATTTAATAACTCTATTAACTCAGCATCAGAGATAACTTTTACGCCTAGCTTCTCTGCCTTTGCTAACTTCGAGCCAGCTTTCTCGCCTGCTAATAAATAGTCAGTTTTCGCACTAATCGAATCCGACACTTTACCACCATGACTTTGGATTAGATCTTTAGCTTCATCGCGTTTTAATGTGGGCAAGGTGCCAGTGATAACAAAAGTTTTATCCGCAAAAGTTTGACTCAGAGTATGATTGTTAACTTCTAAAGATCGCTCGAATTGTAACCCTGCTGCTTTTAACCTTTCGATTAAGGCAATATTCTCTGGCTGTTGGAGCCAATTATAAACAGATTGAGCCGTTTCTAATCCCACATCCCGAATATCTTGCAGATCGGAGATTGTTGCTTGCAATAATAGATCGATCGAAGGAAATCTTTCGGTGAGAATGTTCGCGCCATTATTTCCAATCTGCCGAATCCCTAACCCATATAATACCCGCGACCACGAACGGGATTTAGAACTAGCAATTCCCTCGATCGTTTTAGTTGCCGACTTCTCACCCGTGCGCTCTAAAGTTATCAACTTGGCAACAGTCAGATCGTATAAATCGGCAACTGAATTAACAAATTTGCGATCGACTAATTGCTCGATTAACTTTTCGCCCACACCATTGATATCCAGGGCATCCCGACTTACCCAATGCACCAACGATCCCTTGAGAATCGCCGCACAGCTAGGATTATTGCAGCGCAACACCGCTTCCTTTTCCGACTTAACTACTACCGAATCGCAGACGGGGCAATTAGTCGGCATTTTAAACTCGACAGTTCCCGGCAGGCGCAAATCGGTCAACACCCGCACGACTTCGGGGATAATTTCTCCCGCTTTGCGGACAATTACCGTATCGCCAATCCGCAGATCTAACTGGGCGATCCGATCGCCATTATGGAGCGTTGCGCGCTGTACTGTCGTTCCCCCCAACTGGACGGGTTGAAGGTGCGCCAAGGGCGTAATTGCCCCCGTTCTGCCTACATTTACACTAATGTCTAATACTCGCGTCGGAGCTTCTTCGGCAGGATACTTGAGAGCCACCGCCCAGCGGGGGAATTTATTCGTAAAGCCGAGTTCTTGTTGCAGTGCGAAGTCGTTAATTTTGACGACCACACCATCAGTCATGTAGGCTAGATTGAGCCTGTCGGTATTCCAGAGATCGTAATATTCGCCTACTTTGGCGGCATCCGCACATAATTCGCGATGAGAATTGACCTTAAATCCCATCCGTTCGAGCATTTCCAGCGATGCTAAATGGCTGTGGAGTTCGGTTGCGGGAGTCGTAGTCGGAATTTGCAGCGTATAAGCAAAGAAATCTAATTTCCGTTGAGCGACCATTTTGGGGTCTAATTGTCGCAATGCGCCAGCGGCGGCATTGCGCGGATTTGCAAGGAGTTGTTCGCCTGCTTGTTCGCGTTCCTGATTGAGTTGCTCGAATACGGCTATCGGTAAAAAAGCCTCACCCCGTACTTCGACTACTGGCGGCGGATTTTCGAGGTTTAACTTGAGTGGAATCGATCGAATTGTCTTAACATTTTGGGTAATATCTTCCCCCGTATCGCCATCGCCCCGCGTCGCACCGCGCACCAATAATCCATTCTCGTATGTTAATGCGATCGCCGAACCATCGATCTTCAATTCGCAGATATATTCGGCACTCTCCTTACTCCCCATATTCCGCTGCCAACCTGCTTCCCACTTGGCAAATTCCGCCATGTCAAAAGCATTTTCGAGGCTGTACAGCGAGATATTATGTTTAACCGAAACAAAGCCCGAAGCCGGACGTTCCCCAACGCGCTGAGTCGGACTATCCGCAGTCACCAATTCGGGATATTGACTCTCTAAATCTTGCAGTTCTCGATACAACCTGTCATACACGGCATCTTCCATGACGGGATTGTCGAGGACATAATAAGCATAGCCAGCCGTCTGGAGTTTGACGCGAAGTTGTTCAGTGCGGTTCAGGATTTCAGGTGTCACGATCTATCTCGGCTCAACGGTACTACTATAGTACAAGATGCCTATCGATTCGACAAGACTTTGGATGAGACAGCCTGAAGTGTGATTGGTTCGGGAATAGATTCACCTTCCGCTTGCCAAGCTTCTAAGTACATCTCAATTACTTCTTCACCATTATGAATAGCTTCAGCGCGAGTTTTACCATGAGTACATGGCATCATCACTAGGTCGGCAAATTCTGGAATTGTGACTAGGAAAAGTCGATCTTCCTCCAACCATTGAATCACCATGCTATATTGACTCATCATTTTCTCAACTCATTCGATCGATCGATAGTTCCAAATCGGGAAATGTTGGAGATACAATTAGCTCATTACTTCTAAATTGATGTAGATCGTATTCACCATCCACTAAATTATAAACCGAAATAGTCGGCTGTTTGGGATAGCCGATAAAATTCCGTCCGCCCAAGCCTAAATAATCGACGATCCAATATTCCTGAATTCCTAATGCTTGGTACGCAATCTGTTTGATGGCATAGTCATCTTGCCAATTAGTCGATACTACTTCAATGGCTAATTTTACCGAACTACCTTGCGTAATAATCGATTCTGTCTCCCATCGTGGTTCTTGAGCTAGCAGTTCTCGATCCAAAACGATGACATCTGGTTCGTACCCAGACTTATCATCGATCGATTTGACAATCGATTCTCGCGGAATCAGATAGGGTAACGGAGATTGACGAATAATGAAATTCAGCTCAGAAATGATGAAACCAGCTATTTCTGAATGTTTACCGCGTGGTTTGGGCATTTCGAGGATTTCTCCATCTCTGAGTTCGTAGCGATATTCCGATCGTGCTGGCAACCAGGTAATAAAATCATCGAAGCTAATTGTTTTAGATTCTGCTAGTACCATTTTGATTATGTGTGACTCAGCACAAAATAACTTTATCTAATTAAGCTAATTTTAGCCGATCGAGATCTAGAATTACTGTCTTTGTCTTTTGAGAACTACCGCACATGTCCGCAGCAGAGGGGACTCGAATTATCGGTATAAATTCGATTGTCTAGAACGCACGTTGTTCGATTTTTTGATTGAGATATCATTTGACAGAAGAATGGTGCTTTACGCACTAAAATAGCCTACTCTGTGCAGACATTTTTTGAGCCAGCCTCCACCAAAATGTTCTTTGACGAACATTTTGGTTTTTTAAATAGGTACACCCCAGCAGACGTTTTCGGGATGAGCGAAAGATCGAAATTCTTGATTTCTGCTAGATATTAGCAAGTGACGCTTGCCAACTTACCAATCCAATTACTCAACACCGGATTGACTAATTCGGGAGCTTCATCTTGCGGACAATGACCGACATCGGGGAGTTCGATAAATTCATCAACTGTAGACACATTCATTAATTCGCGTCCTTGGGCAATCGGTTCCCACGGATCGGCAGCACCCCAAATCGCGATCGCAGGGCATGATAATTGGGGTAATAAATCTTCGGGTAATGGCCCCCAAGAATAAGCGGTAAACTTCAAAAATACATCGGCTGCGCCCGCATCGGCGGCTGGAGCCATCAAGATATCGATTAATTCTTCGCTGACGGCTTCGGGGTGATGGTAGGCTTGCAAGAGAATATTCCGCACGACTTTGCGTTGGGCTAATTGCTTGAAGAAGAAATTACCGATCGCTGGTATAGTAAGGATGGACTGAAGGAGTGGTGCGCCCCAGCGACGATATAAGGGCATTTCCGCACGTTTGCGATCGTGCAATAGTCGCAACGAACAATTGAGCAGAGCAACACCCGTAACGAATTCTGGATTGGTGACAGCCGCTTGCAGCGCAACGATACAGCCGATCGAATTACCAATTAAAATGGTCGGACTGCCAATTATTTCTCGACAAAAATCAACTACCTGCGCCGCCCAAGTTTCAAAGGTATACTCAATTTCAGATCCTGGTGTTGGTTTAGCCGATCCGCCAAATCCGATTAGATCGATCGCATAACACCGACAATTTTCGGCTAGTACCGGAATATTTTTGCGCCAATGTCCGACCGAAGCCCCAAAGCCGTGAATTAATAAAACAGGCACGCCTGTCTCGCCAGCAGTCTGATAATTAATCTGATGTCCGCGCCACATCCAGGTAGTATTTGCAGTCGGAGTAGCGATCGAAGTCATATCGATTTTGGATGATAGATTTTAGATTAACAGCTCTACAAAATAGAGATGCTAGTTTCTGCGTATTCTAACGCGATTTGCCAGCGGAGAAGCTGCACCAAAGACACCATCATCGGATCTAACTTAACTTAGCTCAAAACGAGTCAAAGCAATAATACGAAGGATATAATGAGTGCAAGTATCTGCCTAAACTCCTTACTCCGGTCAGTGAGCGATAGCCGTTGGCGTAAGCCTGCCGTAGGCACACTGTACTTCTTACTTGGTCAGTGAGCGATAGCCGTTAGCGTAAGCCTGCCGTAGGCACACTGTACTCCCTACTCCCTACTCCCCCATGCCCCCAACCGTCAGTCTCATTCGCGCCACATCTTATGAAGCCGCGCAGCTTCGTAAATCGGTAGAGGAAGTGCTTGCACCATTAGGTGGGATTAGTGCTTTTGTCAAACCAGGAGATCGCGTCTTACTCAAGCCAAACCTGTTGACTGGTGCGCGTCCGACTAAAGAGTGCGTAACTCGTCCCGAATTAGTTAGATGTGTCGCCGAATTAGTAATTGAAGCTGGTGGAAAGCCATTTTTCGGCGATAGTCCCGCCTTTGGGAGTGCGATGGGGGTAGCTAAATCTAATGGTTATTTGCCAATGATGGCGGAATTAGATTTACCAGTGGTTGAATTTCATGGCAAACGCTACGAAACAGCCAGTACCGAGTTTAATCATCTATTACTGAGTAAAGAAGCGATCGAAGCCGATGTGGTAATTAATTTACCCAAAGTCAAGTCTCACATGCAACTTACTATGACTTTAGGTGTCAAAAATCTATTCGGTTGCGTTCCTGGAAAAATGAAAGCCTGGTGGCACATGGAAGCCGGGAAAAGTGCCGAGCGATTTGGCGAAATGCTGGTGGAAACAGCGCGCGCAATTAACCCAAATTTGACCATTATCGATGGCATTATCGGACATGAAGGAAATGGCCCCAGCGGCGGCGAACCCCGCGAGTTGGGCGTGCTAGGTGCTGCTGCGGATGTATTCGCGCTGGATGTCGCGATGTTAGAACTTTTGAACGTCGAGGCGTACTTGGTACCGACGGCGGCGGCGGCGCAAAGATTGGGTTTGGCTCCGGTGTTGGAGTCGCTCGAATTTCCGCTGTTGCGTCCGGTAGATGTGAGTTGTAGCGATTGGAAGTTACCAGAGGCATTAATGCCGATCGATTTTGCGATGCCACGGGTGATTAAATCTACTTTCCGCCATCTATATATTCGGTTGATTAAAGAACCAATGTCGGCATATAAAAAGTAGGAATCGATCGATTCCTCCTCAAAAGATCTCAAATGGGTTCTATAGAACCCA
>NZ_JANYJC010000239.1 GCF_025361915.1 Chamaesiphon sp. GL140_3_metabinner_50 | reverse complement strand
CGTTGGTACCATTAGCGGTTTGTTAGAGCTAATTGTAGACCAACCTCAAGGCACAGACGATATTTCCCGACTGGCAGAGAGCCTGAAACTAGCCGTCGATGACTTATTACCGATCGTCGATGCGGCTGTATTACTCGGATTTGCCACAGTTTCCGCAGGCGATATTTATCTCACAGCCATCGGACAAGATTTTGCAACTACGACCATTTTGCGGAGTAAAGAACTGTTCCAACAGCAAGCTCTTCAACACGTACCTGTCTTAGTCAGCATGATTCAAACCCTCCAAGAAAAGCGCAGTGGTGCGATGCGGCGAGACTTTTTCGTAGATCTGTGGAGCGAACACGTTCCTACTGCTGAAGCCGAGCGACAATTTGCGACGGCGGTAGACTGGGGACGGTATGCAGAGTTGTTTGAATACGATGCAAGTGAGGAGCGACTTTACCTATCAGGAGCGCAGCCAGCTTAACGAGTTTAACGATCGCGATGGTATCAACTCGCGATCGTTACCATGTCGATCTAGGTGAGTTGGGTTGAGGAACGAAAGCAAAAGATCGCTAATTTAGATCGCCAGTTTTAGCAGCACTGTGTTGTAACAGTCGATTGAGTTCTACTAGATCGTCTGCTGAAATACCGCCTTGATGTCGATCGATTCCTGGTTCGGTCTTTAAGCGGTGCATATAAATTCGGAGAGCATTTTCATCTTCCCGATGGGACAGAACGTAGGCTCTCAGTTCGTGCCGTGGTATGGTTTGGAAGTCAGGGTGCGGTGTCATTATCAAATTCCCATAAACCGTTTTTAAGATTCTGAATTTAGTCTAATGTAAGAAACCTTGCACCGAACCAACAATCAAGCATAACCCGATCGCGAGTCGATACCACACAAAAATCCAGGTACTCTGATTTTCTAAGTAACGCAATAATCCATAAATAGCCAAAAAAGCCGAAATACTTGCCGAAGTCAAGCCAACCAATAGCACAAACCAGCCATTGGCATCCAGTCCAGCTTTGAATAGTGCGTGTAATTCGATCGCGCCAGCCAGAGTAACTGCGGGCAATCCCAGTAAAAACGAAAACTTGGCAGCAGGTTCGCGTTCCATCCCTAGAAACAAACCTGCCGTAAGAGTCGAACCCGATCGCGATACGCCTGGAATGAGGGCTAGAGCTTGAGCGACACCTACCAATAAGCCATCTTTGAGGGTCAGCTTACCAAATCCGCGCTCTCTGGTACCCTGAAACTCCGCTAACGCCAGTAATAATGACATCACGATCGAAGCGACCCCAATAACGACTAAGCCGCGCAGGGGCGAATTTGGCGCGTTGAGTGTTTTTTTGAGCAGCAGCCCTAGAATACCCAATGGTAGCGTCCCGATAATCAGTCCTAGCGTCAGTTGGAGATCTCTAGATTGATAATTGCCATCAGCGATCGATCTAACTGTACCCCCCACTAAACTCTTAATATCCTTCCAAAAATAAGACAGAACTGCACCCAAACTCGCCATCTGCATCGCCGCCGAGAACGCCGAACCTGGATCTGGCCATCCTAATAGACTGGGGACGATCCGCATGTGTGCGGTGCTACTAATCGGCAATAACTCGGTAATTCCTTGGACGATTCCCAGAATCAACACCTTGAACCAACCTAACTGGACGAATCCTAAATCGATCGCTTCTGGTGCGGGGGTAGCTAAATAATAAGTCATCATTAACGGGTATAAGAACTAAGTCGGCAAATAGACAAGGAGAGAATTGAGGTAATATTTTACCCGATCGAGATCGTCGTTCGATCGATTATATTTTGGTTAGAAATTTTATCCCCAGTTTTAACATCACTGAGTACATCATGATTTCCCAAGCAAGCATAGAATTTTACACCACTTTTTAGGAGATCGTGATAAGGCAATGTAAATACCGATTCAATCTTGCGAAACTCACCATTGGTATAGATATTATCTCCAGCTAGTACCACTAGATCTAGTGGAGATTTTTGATGCTGTTTGAGTAATGTATGGGCAACAGCATATTGCTGTGTACTGCCAGTACCAGTATCGGCTAGTACCCCGAATCTTAATAACCGTTTAGTAACAGATTTAGCATTGGCAATTTTGGAATCGGCTGAATTTTTCCAGGCTAATTTAGCACCAACGATCGATCCTAAAACAGCACCACTAGATATCAGAAATTTGCGACGATCGACATTCATGCACAAGTATTAATTAAAAATGAACGAGTAATAATAGTTTAAACAATATTACACAAATCGCGATTAATATAATCGCGATCGAGATGACTCCCAGCCATAGCAAAATTATAAACTTACGATTTGCACTATGACTTATAGTTGGTTGTTGCAGATGATTTTCTAAAAGATTAACATTACGCGTATTGGCTTTCCAGGTGGTGTCGAATAAGTCGCCCAGAATTGGCACGAGTCCGACAACTGCATCAATGACAATATTGGCAACCATTCTTAGTAGAATCGTTTTGGGTAGTTGAAATTGAATAGCATGGAATAGAATATAGCAAGACAGCAGTAGCCCAATTACATCGCCACCAAATGGTAAGATGCCAATCAGCGATTCGAGTCCTACTCGCAGATTCGTACCTGGAATTCTCAAGGCATTATCCCAGAGGTTACTCAGGTATCGGAGCCGTTCTAGTTTAGCGATCGCGGCTGGTTGAAGATTGACAGCGATTTGATGAGATCGATCGGTCATAACATTTTTACTTGACTTACGACAGACTGGGGAACTCAGATGCCTTACTAAAGATATATGAAAATCAGCTTATTTGAGATGAGCTTAGTATATAATAAAACGCGACCCCAAACATTCTGAATCTGGACAAAATCGTTTATAAAAAATCGATTGGTATAGAGTCTCTAAACACCTTAACATATCTGGAGATATAGTCATGTCATGGTATTAGCGTTAGCGCGATCGGCTACCCTCTTTCACCATTTACTCTATTTAACAACATTAACTATGGAAGAAGATTTAGGGCGAGAACCTGCCCAAATGCAGGAGGATACGGCTGAAGCTCTGAAAGATATGAAAGAGGAGCTAGCCGAAGAACGCGCCGAGCAACGCCAGGAACGTCAATCGCTAAACTTTATTGGGTTATCGACGGCTATTTTTTCAACATTAGCAGCGATCGCCGCAATGCAGGGCGGTTATTTTGCCAATGAAGGAATGTTGGCTCAAATCAAATCGAGCGATAGTTGGTCGCAATATCAGGCAAAATCTACCAAGCGACATATTGAAGAATCTAATCTAACTCTATTGCAAGCTCTCCAAAAACCAGTCCCAGCTAAAACAACTAGCGAAATTGAGAAGTTAAATAAAGAACAACAAGAGATTCAAAAAGAAGCGCGGCAACTACAGGTAGAATCCGAGCAAGATTTACAACGTCACGAGCTATTTGCTCGAAGTGTAGCCGCATTGCAAGTGGGCATTTCGATGGGAGCGATCGCAGCTCTGACTCGGAAACAGATTGTTTGGTATGTTGGCTTGGGGATATCCGCGATCGGGATTGGCTTTATGGTGGCTGGGAGTTTACCCAGTCAACAAAAGGCTATTAATGTTAAGTCAGAGCAAACTAGCTTAATTCAGGTTCGTTAGTGCAGTTAGCATCAACTGAAAGGTTCGGCCAGATGTAGGCTAGTAGAGTATTTGAGATAGACAAAACCATCATCACTTTGGAAGCGATCGTGCAGCTTTCCTAGATCTAACATTAGTTGCTGGCATAAAATTCCTTCAGATGGGCAGTAAGAATTACTCATCGCGAAATTCTACCAAGGGATGCGGTGTTGCCGCCGCGCTCATTGCGGCATTCGGCTCGATCGCGAATACTCGGACACCGCGCTCGGCTAACAACCGCGCAGAAATGCCAGTACCTGCGCCAATATCTGCGGCTACTAGCATCGCGGCATCTAACCCATCCAAAATGGTGTCAATTACGGCTGCTGGGTAGCTCGGTCGATATTTGACATAATCGGCTGCTCGATCTGAAAACCGATTGAGTGGATTCAAAGTATACAGCGCGATGGGATTAATATTAGTTTCGCTCATGATATCGATCTACAAGTAACGCACCTTGATTTTATCTGAAAAATCGATTTCGTTGTGCGATCGCCGAAACTTTACCCAGTTAAGAGAAGGCGATCGTGGTTGATTCACTAAAAGCTAAACTAATTCAAGCACATGAGAACTGTGGATTAGATTTTACTGAAATGGTAATGCCGATCGAGACAGAATTAGACTTGGTATTAGAGCTACGTCCGATCGAGGATGAAGTTGCTCCAGTCAAGAAAAAGCTATTAATATTAAGTCATCACAAACTAGCTTAATTCAGGATCGTTAGTGCAGTTAGGAGCGACGGAAAGGTTATTCAAAGTATCGAGTGCGCTGAGATTAATGTTAGTTTCGCTCGTGGTATCGATCTTCAACAGTCTGGAGCGATCGGTATTGTGGATTGTTACATATAGTGCTACAATTTCTCCAGTTACTTTTTTTAGACCCGTTTGCGCCCGCCGCCTACCGTGCGGATGCGCCCTCTAGGAGAGGGCTTTCACCTGGTCGATCGACATCAAGTTGTCAAGCATCTAGTTAAACGAATCGCACTTTGTCTAAACCCTCGAAAAGGGGGATTATGGAAAAGTAGGTTTAGCATCAAACGCTTGAAACCCTTTCCAGTAAATAAAAGACTGTCTCAGAAACCGAACTTTTTAAGACGTACGCATATTGTGTCGCTTTTTATGCCTCAAAATGCCATTCTCTGAGGAGTACCTCGGAGGATGAGATGGGCTAATTTAGCAGCTCAAGTATCTACCTCTAAAAGCTAGTAGTCACCAGCTATAAATATGCTTATTCCCTCTGGTGGAGGGTTTATCCAAAAAACCTTCTACATATTTTTTTATGTTCTCGATCGGCTACTGGAAAAGTTTAAGTCCTTTGACACGCAACATGGCTTTGTTCGCATTGTTTAATATCATTGGTATAAATCTATGTCTTCAAGTGTTATCTCCAGGAGCTTATGCGGAAACTGTCTTCGCTCCCATCATCCACTCTTTTTTAGAAAGGGAGACGAGCCAAGACTCTTGGGAGGTAATGAACATAGCTTTTAGTTATCTTCACTCATCTCACGATAAGACGGTATACTCTGAAATATTTTTCAATAATAAAATTAAGTTTCAATATCCTCTTTCTTCTCTCTTTCCTTTTATTTTACTAGATTGGACGATTCCAGAAAGTGAATGGAGATATGCTTTAAAAATAATCAACTACATAGCAGTAGCTTTCAATGTTTTGTTGGTCTCAAAAATATTCAACCTAGTCTTAATTAAAACTTCCAATCGAAAGAATCTTCCCCATTCCCGCGTAGATGCATTAACAAGAGATTTTATTGTTATTTGTTTGAGTTTGAGCTTCTATCCTATTGTCAGAGCAGTTCAATTAGGTCAGATTCAAGTGTGTTTAAATTGCTTGTTTGCATTAGTTACATGGCTTTTATTGAAAAAAGTTGAAAGACTAGCTGGGGCACTTACAGCTATCATGGCTCTCATCAAGCCACAATATCTAATTATTTATATTTGGAGCTTTATTCGCAAGAAATACCAATTCTTTGTTTGGTTTTCTATTGTTTTTACATCTGGACTGCTCACATCATTTATGGTTTTTGGATCCGAAAATAATATTGATTACTTGAAGGTTCTTTCTTTTATTTCTAGGCATGGAGAGTCGTTTAAGAATAACCACTCAATTAATGGATTGGTAAACAGATTAATATTTAATGGTAAAAATTTGCAGTGGGAAGACCATGCTTTTGCACCTTTTAATTCCATTGTTTATATCTCTACTCTAGCTAGCTCCTTAATTTTAATTTCTATAGCCTTGATGCCAATCTCGCCCAAACGTAGTGAAGGAGGAACTATTGATTTTTTAATTATTGCGTTGTCTAGCACAATGGCTTCTCCAATTGCCTGGGAACATCACTACGGCATCTTATTACCGATTTATGCCGCGATCCTGCCGCTATCTTTAATGGAATCGACTTTTTCTCGAACTAATATTCTGCTTTTAGCCTTAACTTATGTCTTTTGTAGTAATTATTTTAATGTTACCGATCTACTAGCTAACATCCCGATCTTAAATATTTTTCAATCTTATCTTTTCATTGCGGCATTTGTGCTATTACTCTATTTATATAGATTGCGATCCTTACTCCTTCCCACCCAAAGATTATAGACTACCAGACAGCACGGGATAATTTGTAACTTGTCATTAACTCAGAGATTTATGCCGATTAGATCGTTGGTTCGCGATCGAAAACCGCCAATGCTTCTTCTAAGTGGTTAAAAAATCGATCTGTACCGATTAAATCTGTCAGTCCATCGCGATCGAATTGTCTGCGGGTTTCTGGTGGCAAACCAGAGATAACAAAAGTGACATCTCGATCGGCTAATTCCTTAGCAACATCGCGAATCGTTAGCGATGCCGAGTAGTCAATATCGGTAATCGCTCTGGCTTCGAGAATCAACCACCGCACTGGTGGGTTAGCACTTTTGACTAGTCCCTCAATCTCTTCCGAAAAGAAGGTAGCATTGGCATAAAATAAATCGCGACTAAATCGATAGATAATCAAACCTGGTGCCGAAACACTGCCCATTTGCACTGGAATCAACTGCCACTGTCGATGGTCGTCGGGCAAAACGATCGCCGAATGCGGTCGATAGCTATGGCGGACATGTAAGATTAGGGATAACATTACTGCCAGAATAATCCCTTCTTTGACACCGATAAAAACTACTGTAGCAGCAGTAACGATCGCTAAATAAAATTCTTCACGGTGGGTTTTAAAGATCGATTTCAGTCCTTTGATGTCTACCAATCTCAGTCCGATCGAGAACACAATTGCGGCTAAAACTGGGTTAGGTAAATAGCTAATCGGTTGAGTCAGAAATAGAATGACAACTAGCACGACGGCGACTGTAGCTAGTTGCGCTACTTGGCTGCGTCCGCCTGCGGTATCGACAATTTCAGTTTTCGTCGGGCTACCATTGACGACAAAGGTGCCAGTCAATCCCGCCGCCAGATTCGCCGCCGCCAAACCTTCGAGATCGATGTTTTCATTGAAGCTCTCGCTATATCTAAAAGCGTAAGCGCGAGCAGTGGCGGCACTTTGGGCGACAATTACGATGCAGCAAGACAGGGCAATCCCCAAGATTTGGGGAATTTCGCTCAGATCGATCGTGGGTAAACCAAAGGCAGGTAAACCACTCGGCACAGCCCCCACCACGCTGACACCGTGACTGGCAAAGTTAAACTGCCAACTGGCAACGATCGCGACTACTACAGCCAGCAATGCGCCAGGAAATTTGGGGATAAATCGCTCGAATAATTGAATCGTCATCAGAACGGCGATCGAAATCCCGATCGCCAGATGGTTAGCATGGGGAAAACCCTCGATCGCAGTGAGAAGTTGTTGGAGCGGTTGATGTCCGCCGCCTTTAAGATCTAGCAACCCAGTTAATTGACCGATCGCGACTTGAATTCCTACCCCAGTCAAGAAGCCAATTAAGACGGTGCGCGAGAGAAAGTCTGCCAAGAAACCCAGCCGAAATAACCGTGCGAGGATCAATATTCCCGCCACCAGGATGGCGACTGCTTCGGCTAAAGCTAAATAATGCGGGTTGCCAACGGGTGCCAAGCCAGACAGCCCAGCCGCCAGAATTGCCGCCGTTGCGGAGTCGGCAGCGACAACGAGATGGCGGGAGGAACCCAAGATCGCAAACATAATCGCGGGTAGCAGGAGCGTATACAGTCCGGTGGCGATCGGTGTGCCGGAAATTTTGGTGTATCCCATCACTTCCGGGATGCCAATAGCAGCCAGCACGATGCCGCCAATGATGTCATTGCTGATGTTCGGTCTGCTGAAAGGTAAAATTCCTTGAAACAAGCGAGAGCGATGTTTGACTGGCGGTGGAGGGATATTTGTAGTCGATTTTTTCATCAATTTTGGGTTAAGACTCCGTTACTATATTTATTCATCGATTTAACTAGCTAATATTTTTGAGGAACGCTCTTTAACTTTTTTCGATCGAGAAATTGGCGGAACGATTCTAGATAGATATAGAAAACGGGCGTGAGATAGAGCGTCAAAATTTGGGAAAAGAATAGACCGCCGACGATCGCAATCCCCAATGGTCGCCGCGCCTCCGATCCAGAACCTGCGCCTAGTGCGATCGGGATCGTGCCAATCAATGCTGCCATTGTGGTCATCATAATCGGTCGAAACCTCACTAAGCAAGCTTCATAGATTGCTTGCTGGGGTAGGATATTCTTAACGTGGCGTTGACGTTCGATGGCAAAGTCTACCAGCATAATTCCGTTTTTCTTGACGATGCCGATTAACAAAATAATCCCAATAAACGAGTAAAGATTTAGCTCTACGCCAAACACTAGTAGAGTTAATAACGCCCCAAATCCAGCCGAAGGCAAGCCCGACAGAATCGTAATTGGATGGATAAAATCTTCGTAAAGAATCCCTAGAATTAGATAAATCACCACGATCGAAACTACCAATAACCCGCCCAGACTACTAAAAGAATCATTGAAGGCTTGAGCGGCTCCCTGAAAGCTAGCTGTAACGGTACTGGGAAGCACCTCGGCGGCAGCTTTGTTAATTAGTGCGGTTGCATCACTTAAAGATACTCCAGGCAGAGTATCGAAGGAAATCGTCGCCGAAGGCAGTCCTGACAAGTGATTGACGGTGAGGGGGCCGATGCCTTGAGTAATAGTTGCTACAGAACTGAGCGGCAGCACTACTCCGGTATTTGATGCTTGTGTGGTAGTCGCCGTCTGTGTTGTGTTCGATGTCTGTCCGGTAGTCGCCGTCTGTGTGGTCGTCGCTGCTTGTCGGGAACTCCGCACGTAGAGCGACGATAATGCGCTCGGATCGCGTTGATATTCTGGTTTGAGTTCCATCACGACCGTATATTGATTATTTGCCCCGTAGATCGTCGAAACCTGACCGGAGCCATAAGCATCGCCGAGGGTACGCTGGATCTGAGCGACGCTCACTCCCAACAGAGCAGCCTTGTCGTGGTCAACCGCGACGTTGATTTGGGGGGTAGCGAGCTGGAGATCGCTATCGACACCACGCAAGCCAGGGATGGCTTGAACTCGCTCTAGCAGAATCGGCATATATTTCCGCAGTTCGGCGAGATCCAAACTCTGAACCGTAAGCTGGTACTGGGAATTGGTTTG
>NZ_JANYJC010000064.1 GCF_025361915.1 Chamaesiphon sp. GL140_3_metabinner_50 | reverse complement strand
GTCGATGCGTCGCTGTCTCGCATAATCCGGGAGGGAACCTCCCGGCTGCGAGCCGCTAAATCCCCCTTCAAAAGCGGATGCGCGCACCGTCCTTTGTTCCCCGACAGTGAAGCGCACCAAGCGGGGGACTTCCGGATCCGGCTCCCCCCTTTTGAAGGGGGGCTAGGGGGGATCTCTAGGGTTTTCGCTTATTTCTAGATATGTCGGTACGCGGTAGCTTTTGAAGGGGGATCTCACCAGTTATGCGTATCAAAAATAACTTTTCAAACATTACTTTTTAGATCTTTGCGCCGCCATTGACACAAATTTCTTCACCTGTAATCCAGCGCGCCTCTTCACTTACCAAAAATGCCACAACGTCGGCAATGTCTTGGGGCGTTCCCAGGCGATTGAAGGGCGAACTAGCGGCGGCTTGCTGCTGATATTCTGCCGATAAGCGACCGAACATGCCAGGTACAGTCGGCCCCGGTGTAACGGTATTGACTGTAATATCGCGATTGCCTACTTCTTGTGCCATTACTTGGGTAAGTAGCGTGACTGCTGCTTTACTGGCTGCATAAACAGCCGTTCTGGCACTAGGATACAAAGTTGATGACGAGGAAATATTCACGATGCGACCACCATTGCCCATGTGTTTGGCGGCTTCTTGTAATGAGAATAAAACCCCACGCACATTCAGGTTAAATACCAGATCGTAGTCTTCTACTGTCGCTTTTTCGATCGAGCCAGTTTCCCCAGAAATGCCAGCATTGTTGACCAAAATATCGAGTTTGCCGAAATAGTCGATCGTCTTGGCAAATAAAGTATGAATATCGGCGATTTTGCTCAAATCTGCCTGAATGGAGACACTCTTACCGCCTGCATCGCAAATCGCATCTACAACTTCATTTGCGGCTTGTTCGCTATCTGAATAGTTGACCACAACGTATGCACCATCTCGTCCCAATCGCTCGGCAATCCCGCGCCCGATCCCGCGCGATCCACCTGTAACGATCGCGACTTTTCCCATTAAATCTGCCATATTGAAGACTTTCCTATAATGCTGAAGAATTGATTGACTGCCGTGGTTTTGCGCTGGAGACACCCAGCCGTTCGAGTAAAATATCGCCAACCCGCAGGGCATTAGCGACGATCGTCAGTGTTGGATTCGAGCCAATATTTGAAGGAAAAAAACTACCATCGACAACATACAGATTATCAAGCTCATGAGCGCGACAATTGATGTCTAAAACAGACGTTTTGGCATCGGTACCAAATCGACAGGTACCGCACTGATGTGCCACCCACCGCAAGGGAAATTTACTGCGGTAATAGCGAGAATTAGCACCATCGATTTTCGTTCCGAAAGGCTCGGCCAACGATTTCAAAACATCAATCCAGCGATCGACTAACCGATCGAACGACTCACTATTATTGTCGGTGTATTCCAACAAAATTTTATCCCCCTTTAGACTGACCCGATTATTTGCATCGGGTAGATCTTCACCCATCAACCACCAGTCAACTGAATGTATAGCCGCATCTGTGGGCGAAATATCTGCATCTATCTTTAGAGGTACACCCTGCTCGAACATGTCGCGATTGACTTTGCCCGATAGTTGAATTTGTCCCATTGGGTAGGGAAAATTTGGTTCGCCCCAGTAGAAATCATTGATACCCAGCGTCTTCTGAAATACTGTGGGGTTTTCTTTAGTTGTCATTTCAATTACCACGCCGCAATTATGTTTCATAAAATTGCGCCCTACCTGTCCAGAACTATTTGCTAATCCCTGCGGGTACCGATCGTTTGTCGATCGCAATAGCAACGCCGCCGAATTAATCGCCCCACCAGCAACCACCACAATATCCCCGCGAAATAGCTTCACTTCCCCCGCGAATTCGGTTTCTACCGTCGTAATTTCCCGACCTGAAGCACTAGTGTGGAGCCGGGTTACTTGAGCGGAGGTTAGCAGAGTAATATTAGAATACTCCATTGCTGGACGTACCGTACTTACTTCAGCATCGGCTTTGGCATGAACCAAACACGGATGCCCATCGCAGGTTTCGCAGCGAATACACGAACTCAAGAACTGTTTAGCTTCGTCGATTTTAATTGCCATCGGCAAATAGAACGGGTGCAATCCCTTAGCTTGCAAATCATCGCTCACTGCTTGAATTCGCGGTTCGTGGCTGATGGGTGGAAAAAAGTATTCCTGAGTCGTCCACGGCTCGATCGGATCTAAACCTCTTTTGCCATGCACATGATAGAGTTGTTCGGCTTGAGTATAGTAGGGTTCAAAATCTGCATATTTCAAACACCATTCCGGCGAAATACCACCTTTGTGAATGACGGTATTAAACTCGGCTTCCCGCGCCCTAAATAACGTGCCGCCGAAAAATTTGGTGTTACCACCCACCCAATAACCTGCGGCGGGTTTGAGTGCTTGGGCTGCTTTGTCTTGCCAAGTTTCAGCATTAAAATAACGGTCTTTTGTAGTCACTTCGACTGGGTTCCAGTTGTCCTTTTCTCTGGGGAGAAAGGTACCGCGCTCTAAAATGAGAATTTTCTTGCCGCTAGGCGCAAGTCGGTGCGCGAGAGTACCGCCACCCGCGCCAGTGCCGATGATAATAATGTCGTAATGTTCGGTCATGTGAGGTTCCTTTACATAACAGTAGTTGAGGCGTTGCTGAATTGAGATATGACACCCTCAGTAGGGGTAATGTCTTGTCTCGCTTGTCTTGAAAAGGTGCTTGATGAATTACCCCGTATTGAGGGTTGTGACGATCGCCCGTTGGAGGCTAAGTATTCTCGAATACCTCCAATTCCCCAACCTGACGAACGACTTTCCAGTAAGTACGATCGCCTTGTCGCCAGAAATCTAAGTCCACCTGGGCATCGCCGACATGAATATTCTTTAATTGCAAATCGGGTAACCACTCAGGCAGCACTGCTTGGACTTGTAAGCGACGATCGGGTGCATAGGCGACTAAACCCAAAATGCTGCTAATTAACCACGGGATTGCGCCTGCTGCCCAGGCTTGGGGGATATTAGCATCGACGTAGGGGACGGGGAAATTTTCGGGGGTGCGATCGATGCCGCCGAAGAGTTCGGGCAGTTGGTTGGATTGAAACATGCTTGCCGCTGCAAAGATGCCTGCGGCAATCTGGTTGGCTTGGGCATGGTAGCCGTAGCGTTTGAGTCCAGCGGCGATAAATGAGTTGTCGTGCGGCCAGACGCTGCCTGTATGGTAGCCGATCGGGTCGTAGGCGGGATGATTGCTAGATAACGTCCTAATCCCCCAACCGCACCACAAATCGGGCTTAAATAACCGCTCGACTAGTTGTTGGGCGCGATCGACTGGCACGATGCCCGACCATAATAACTGTCCGGCATTGGAAGCGATCGATCGAATTTGCTGTTTGTTAGCGTCCAATCCCAAGCAATAAAAGCCCTCATCTGCCATCCAGAACCGATCGTTAAATCGCACGTATAATCCATCCGCTTGCTGGCGCAATGCACGCGCGCGATCGGTTTTACCCAGCACATCATATAGATCTGCCGCCCGTCGCCAAGCATCGTAAACCTGTCCCTGTGTCTCACACAGCGCGATCGGGGCAGTGACGAGCGTCCCATCCGCCGCCCGAATTGCATCGCCTGAATCCTTCCAGCCTTGATTTTGGATGCCATGTTGAGAGCGGCTGCAATACTCGACAAAACCATCGCCATCGAGGTCTGCATATTTATCGATCCATGTCAATGCTTTTTCTAAAGCTGTAAAGCCGCGATCGAGTAATTCCCGATCGCCAGTCCAGTTATAAGTTTCTGCTAAAGTAATTATCCATAATAGAGTGGTATCGATCGCGCCATAATAAGGCGCAGAGGGAATTTGACCTAATTGCGCCAGTTCGCCCAGCCGTAATTCGTGAAGAATTTTCCCTGGTTCGGCATCGCGCCAATCGTCAAATTCGGTCGCCTGTAATTGAGCTAATTTGAGCAGCGTCCCCTGGGCTAAATTGGGTGCGACTGACATCGTTTGCAAACTCGCAATCAGCGGATCGCGCCCGAAAACTGCCACAAACCAGGGAATCCCCGCTGCTGGAATCCAGACGGTGTTCCCGCCATCGACGGGAATTCTCAGCGCGGCTAAATCGCTCACAGCTCGCTCGTAGCTTTGTTCTACGTCCCGATTGCTAGAACGCAGATGGGTCGCCAACTCTAGAAAGCTAGCCATCTGAACACCTGCTGGCGTAGCATCGATCGCCGCATCGGTATGTTGGGGTACCAATTCCTCGCCATCTACCAACGCGATAAAATTTAGGCAAGTCTGCCAATTTTGGTTAGGCTCCAGGGCGATATCGAAAACCAACCGCCCGTTAGAATAGCGCGGCGAACTCGCACCTTCCGACTCTAGGCGCAAACCTCTAGTAAACTCCCCATTGCGATAAATATTCGCTAATTTCTCATCTGCCCAAGTCGTCTCCATGCGACCTTGGGTAAACAGTTCCTGAGCTTTCACCCGCGACACATCAACAAAATCCGATCGGATTTTGAGCATTAACTGAATCTCGACGCGGTGTTGATGGTGATTGACAATACTAATATCTTCGTGCATTCCGCCCATAATGTCGCGACGGACGCTAACGAGCAGCTTTTTAGCTGGGACAATGCCGCGTGCGGTCAATAATTCGGGGTTGGTAAACTCATACCGCGCCACCCGATGGGTAATCGCACTCGAAGTTAGTAGTGTCAGCGGTTGCCTGTCGAGCGAGATTTGATAATGCGAAATTAGGCGCGTATCCCGCACGAATAAACCCTGTGCGCGGCGATCGTCTATCGATCCATCCGCCGCAGTCAGTAGAAACGAACCGCCATCATTAATAGTGATTTGCCCCGTTACCAGCGAAATTTTGGCCGACATGTGTATTTGCTCCGAATGTTGGTGCGGACGATTCTCCAGGGGAGATGCTCTCGGTTACGGCGCATCGATGGTAGACCGTACCAGGGCACGCCAGGGTACTCATGATGCTCCCAGTGATAGCCAAAGTGATAACAGGTCAAAAACGACCAAAATGTTGAATAATTGCTGCTAATCGCATTGTGGTTGCGGATCGCGTCCTGGCTGGATCGATGTGGCGATTCGGCAGAGCCGACGCTACACGAACGGATCTGGGGATCGGTTGCTCTCACCGCGTCTCGGTGCGGTAAATAAGTCCCAAATATAAATAATTGCAGCGAACTCAAGACGATCGGGAATACCCAAAACAGAAACAGATTGGGAACGGCAACATGAAATCCTAAATACAGCGTGAAGAAGATCGCCTTCATCCCAAAAAACAGCACGATCCGCTGTCGTCGATCGAGGTACCCTTTCATAAATTTGATGTACCATAGCACCACATGGTCGTGAATGCCATCATGAAAGTCGGGGTCGCCAGCTTGTCCGGGTTGCCGATGGTGCTGCCAGTGATTGGTAGCGAGTAGCTGGTATGGTAACAGTGCGTACAGCATCAATGCCAACCTCCCGATCGCATGATTGCTACGAGCATCGTTCGGCACGATGGAACCGTGAATGGCATCGTGAGCGACGACAAATAAACCAGTCTGAATGAATGTGCGACCCAATATCGCCAGCAAAATCCACCAGGGTGTCAGTTGCTCGATCGATAATAAACATCCCAGGCTGCCGATCCAGATTGCGACAATGACCGATGCAACCATCAAACCCGTTGGGGGTAAAATAAGTTTATGCTGCACGCAAATCGATCCGATCGAGCAATACCATTGTTTCTGCACCCACTCGTCCAAATTTAGGTGCTGGCCCTAAATCCATCTCGACTAAATACGTCCAAGTTCCACCTTCAAATTTACAGTTTCTGACGACTCCCTCGCCACCTACAAATTTGACTCGCTGGGTACGGTTGAAACTCGGCACTTTGTCTTGAAAAGGTACTTCACTTGGCGGAGTTGGGTCGGATGGGAAACCCATCCGTGACCCATACCCAAGCGGCGAAACCCCAAGACCGCACTTCTCGCCACTCAATGTTGAATTCATCGATAACACTACTCAATTTTCAGATTTATCTCTTTTATTCAATCAGAAATACTCGAATATCTTCTGTATCTTTCTAGGTAAAAAATTAATACATTATTTATGCCTTTTGACTGGCTCAGTTTAGGTGCGTTGGGTTTTATTCTTCAACCCAACCTACAGATCTACAATGTTATCGATCGCCGCTGAGAGTAGCCATATAGCAATATTCCCCCCAGTCGCAAGCAACTAGAGGGAATATTTGGTGTTTACCTAAGACCTAAAGCCTAATTAGAGTAACTTATCGACATTCTTGGCAGTTTCAAAGAAGTGAGCGACATTTTCTTCGGGTACGGTTGGTAAGACACCATGCCCCAAATTCATGATATGTCCGGTTTTACCAGCCTTGCGAACTGTATCGACAATCCGATCGCGAATAAAATCTTTAGAACCATATAATGCACAGGGATCCATATTGCCTTGTACGCCTAAATGCGCCCCAATCCGCTGTCTTCCCACCGCCATATCTACCGTCCAATCGAGACTGACGATATCGACACCAGATTTACCCATTAGTTCTAATACGCCAGAGCTACCGCTGATGTACAAGATCAGGGGGGTGTCGGGGTGAGTTTCTTTAACTTGTCGGACTACCTGCTGCTGGTAGGGCAGGGCGAAAGTTTCGTAATCTTGGGGGCTGAGTTGTCCCGCCCAAGAGTCGAACATTTGGACGACTTGGGCACCGCAATCGATTTGATAGCGGACGTAAACCGCAATTGCGTCGGCGATTTTGGTAAGTAAACTGTGGAGCATCTGGGGTTCGCGGAATGCCATCCCTTTGATGTTGGAGTAGTCTTTAGAACTTTTACCTTCGATCGCGTATGCTGCTAATGTCCAAGGTGCGCCGACAAAGCCGAGAACGGTCGATTTATTACCAACTTCGCGCCGTAAGGTACCCAAAATCTCTTTAATAAAGGGCAGCGACTCTTCAGGATTGAGGGGATGGAGTGCGTCGATTTGCGCCTGAGATCGAATTGCTGGCTCGATAATCGGCCCTTTGCTTTCGATGATGTCGAAGGGAATGCCCACGCCTGGTAGGGGCGTGAGGATATCGGAGAACATGATTACGCCATCGGGTGCAAAGGCGCGCCAAGGTTGGAGGGAAATTTCGATCGCCAGTTCGGCTTTTTCGGATCGATCGCGGAAGGAAGGATATTTGTCACGTAAGTCGCGATAAACTTTCATATAGCGTCCCGCTTGGCGCATCATCCACACTGGCGGACGATCGAGGGTGGCACCTTTAGCAGCGCGTAATAATAGCGGTTCTTGAGTTAGCTCTGTCATTTTTTTAATTTACAGTTATTTATATAGTGCGATCGATAAAACCCGCGTCTGTCCTCAGATCGATCGGCATGATTCGATCGACATAGCATCCAGAATACCAAACTAGCTACCCTTTTGTCTTAGCAGCAGTGGCGATCGATCGGATTGTTAATACTCGCGCGATTGTTGGTGACTGGAATAACGGCGATCGCGATTGTAGAGAATTATTAAATCTACTTAGGATTCAGTAGCTACCGATATCGACAGTTTCGGCTCGGTGGCTACTATTTTATTAGGAAATAGGGTACATGGTTTTACTCGATCCAGCGATTTGCGCTGTGGTGCCCGATGTGGGTGGATTGGCACCTTTAAAGATGTGGTTTGGACATCTGACACGAGTACTATCGAAAAATTTATGTCAGTTAGGATAGTATTACAGTATTTTTTGAGATTTCCCCAGTCACTAATATCGATTCTATGATGAAACTTCAGATGATGTCGATCGGTCTAATATTGCTTTGGACTCCGGTGCTATTGGGACAAAGTTTTGCTATGGCGCAAACATGTTCCGCACCGTCAGCATGTACTCGATCGATTAGTACTCATACTAGCTCCGATCTAGAGATCGATCGATCCCATCTTAGCGATCGTCAAAGATTGGTTAAAGTGGGTGCTGCTACCAAACAAAACTACCAAACTCAAGCGATCGAAGTTGGTAACTTCAAAACTTATACTCACCAGCAGAATATTTTCTCGGTATCTATGCCTACAAGTTGGCGCAAAACAGATACTAGCAAACCCGATGAAGTCCTTGTAACTTGGAAAGATCGCACTGGTATTGCGGTGGTTTCGGTCGATATCTTTGACAATACGCCCGATTCGGAAATTACTAATACGCCTGAATCTTTAGGTAAATTTATGACAAAAACAATTAACGAATATCAAAAGAACCTTAAAAATGTGACGGTTAGCGAACCTGACGATCTTAAAAATGGATTCGTGCGGGTATCTTGGGCGTATGAAAGTGAAAGTAACGGTCAAACTGTACCGATGAGTGGGACTAGTTTTATCAAGCTCGATCGCAATCGGATCTCAATTTTTACAGATATCATTCCCACCGAACAATTCGAGCCACTGCGAACTGCTTTAGACAAGATGATTCAGAGTTTTACCGTCAATGTCGATCCACCTTTTCCGACACCTTAGCGTTAAGCCCTTGCTGCCAACAATCTACTGCTTGCTTACGATCGGTTGCGCCCAATTTGTGTAAGATCGTATGGACGTGAACGCGGACGGTACCGGGGGCGATGTAGAGAATTTCGGCAATTTCGCGATCGGTTTTGGAAGTAGCAATGAGGTTGAGAATTTCTCGTTCGCGGGGCGTGAGCGGATTTAAAGTGACAGGAGCTACATTATCTGTCGGGTGATTTTGAAATAGGTTTTGAATCTCAGCAGTGGCGGTAGCATCCCACCAGGAGGCACCCGCAATGACCGAGCGCATGGCTAAAATCAGGGTGGTGGCTGCGACCCCTTTGAGGCAGTAACCCTGCGCTCCTGCTGCGACTAAGCGGGAAATCAGCGATCGATCGTTGCGCGATGTTAGTACCAAAATTGGTAACTTTGGGTGATTTTGCTTGAGCTGTCGACAGGTTTCTAATCCACCTAATCCGGGTAAACCCATATCCAGTAAGACGAGATCGAAGGGTTGCTGTTTGGCAAGATCGATCGCGGTTTCACCATCTTCGGCTTCGGCTAGTAGCTCAATCTCGGCTTCTTGCTGCAATCGCACTTGCAAGCCCAACCTAAATAATTCGTCATCTTCAACTAACAAAATTTTGAGGCGACTTGGTGACATTTTAATCTAATTAAGGTTTCAAACTCCACAAAAATTGAGAATCTTGGCGTTTGACAATCCACCGATCTGGCTCGACTTTTAAGGGAGTATCGATCGGATATATTTGGAGTGCAAAACTAGCAGCACTAGGCATTCCCAGATCTACCCATTCTCTAACTTTGGCTAGTAATCGATCGAGTGCATTTTTATTACCATAAGCGATAAGTAGGTCGGATTTGGCAATTACTAATGAATTATGCTCTGGTTGCCACAATCCAAAATATTGGTATTCATCTGGCTGGTTGGTTGCCTTTTCGGTTTTGAAGGCGTGAAAAGAGGGTTCTGAAATACCTAGAAAACCCCTAATTCCCATCGTGAAACCTAGAAAGGAAGCTTTACCTTTACCGCCCCACCAAAATGGCATTCGATCTACTTCTTGGTGTTGGAGAGTTGCCCAATTAGGTAATTCTTCAATATCGGTTGGCTCTAAGCTATCTAATTGATATTTTCCTTTGAGTCGAACGAAGCCACAGCCCATCGAGTCAATCGATTCAAAGCAATCGGCTGTTTTTTTCAATAGGAATAGATTATCGCCGCCGCCTTGATTTTTGATGACAATTAATAATAAACCGCCTACTTTTATCTGGCGATAGAAATGGCATTGCAGATCGTAGGTACCAGCAGTAAAGATCGCTCGATCGTATTGAGTGCCCGATTCATAGCCCTCGCCACCATCGGCTGTAATTATACTAACGTTATTAATATTTAACTCTGCAATTATTTCCCTCGCCGACTGAGCTACTTCGGGAATAATTTCGAGGCTATGAATATGTCCTTTAGCACCAACTAACTTGCCCATCAATGCTGCATTCCAACCGCTACCAGCACCGAGTTCAAAGATAGTATGTCCTGGTTTGATTTGCAACATATCTAGCATTCGCATTACAAATGATGGTTGCGAAATTGTTGAAGGAATATTAGCATCATCTTCACCAAATAGAATTAATGGTCGATCTCGATAAAGTGTTGCTAAATGTTGGTCTAAATTATCTTGGTTAACTGCTTGCCATTCTTTAATTCCCCATTCGCGATAACGTTTTACAAATAGGTGTCTTGGTGTTGCTAAATAAGCTTGCTGTGTTGCGGCACTAATTGGAGTTTCACGATATATATATTGGGTTCGCTCTAAGAGTTGCTGTTGGTATTTAGCTGCTACATTCATGGTTTATTCTAGGTTAAAGATCGATCGGTTATGGAGCTGGAGGATTAATTGCGGCTAACCGAAACCCAAAAATTGCACCTTGCGGAGAGCGATTTTCTGCCCAAATCGTGCCGTTGTGGGCTTCGATAATTTGACGAGCCAGGTAAAGTCCCAAACCCGATCCGCTGGCTTGACGATCGCTTTGTCCCTGGTAAAATCTGTCGAATAGGTGAGGCATTTCATCGGGTTGAATTCCTGCGCCCGGATCGACAATTTTTACTACTCGTTCCCCAGCTTGCGTACCCAATACGACTGCTACTTTTGCGCCACGGGGCGAGTGATTGATGGCGTTGGTAATCAGATTGGCAAACACTCGTTGCAATTGGAAAGCATCGCCATTTACCCACAAAAATTGGCGAAAATCTGATTCCCCATAATTTAATGATATGTGAACGCGGCGACTAGCAGCAAGATCGAGTAGTGCGGTGGTGGTAGATTCGGCGATCGCGACCAGATCGATCGGGTTAAGATCTAGTTGAAGTCCACTCAGATCGTTGCGATAGATATCTAGTAAGGTTTCGACTAGTTTGAGGCTCGTCTGATGACTGCGAATCATTGTATCGAGGACGCTTTTTTGTTTGGGCTGTACTGCTCCAAATTGCTCTCTGGCAAAAGCTTTGAGGGTTTCGATCGCACCTAAAAGCGGCGTTTTGAGATCGTGCGCTAATGTCGATGTAAAATCTTCCCGCAGGCTGGCTAATTTCGATTGCACCTGAAGTTTGGCTTGCTGCTGTGCGAGTGTCGATTCGATCTGATGATTGCGATCGGTTAAAATGCCAGTGACAATCAGTGCAAATACCGTAATTAACCGATCTGTCACCATCGCGGGATGGATTGTCTCATTACCCGGAATCCAGATATTTAGCAGCGTTAAAAATACCGCAATTGTTGTAATTGGTAGCGTGGTACGGCGATCTAGTTCGGGTTTGGCTACCAAAATCGGCAGGATGTAAAGATAGCCCATCACATAGTCGGGCGGCGTTAGCATCTCTAATGTAAATACTATGCCAAATAATCCCATCGTCGCCCAAAATCCAGGGGATTTCCCAAGGTTGAGACGACACCAACGCGAAGGTAATAAATTTGATAACGTTCGCATTGACATAAGGCAAATATTTAGAGCGCGATTTATTCAGTGTACCCATCACGATCGAGTATCCCCAAATTAGCTACTTCAATCTCGCTCGTACCTGCTTCCTCAACTACTTTTACAGCTTAACTCGAATTATCTTATCGAAAGCATAGATTATTATCATAGCTCTACTTGGATCGTTCTCTCTTTAGATAGATGTTTAATATGTTTGCCAATAGCCTCTAGATAATACGATCGGTTAAGACGTAAATCACGATCCTAAACACGATCTAAACACAACTTAAACAATTGGGCAAAAATTACTACTCAAATCTAGGCGATCGCGACATTTAGAGATCTAAACAAGAAGATATACCTTTACAAGTAAATAAAAATCCGGGAGGATGAGAGTACTTGAAGCTTTAGTCAAATTGAAAAATAAGCTTCAAGCCTCAGAAACATCTAAACAATCGTTGGTGTAGCCGCGCATAGATGCAGGTAATCGCCGACGCAGATAAGGAAGATATACCTATGCTCCAGGGATGGATTCAAATTGGATTGACATTAGCCATTATCGTGGCGATTACGCCCATATTTGGCGGCTACATTGCACGAGTATATCTGGGTGAAAGGACACCATTCGATCGAGTTCTCAACCCGATCGATCGCCTAATATTTAATCTCAGCGGCATCAACCCTCAAACACAAATGACGGGATGGCAATACGCCCGCGCGATTTTGTTTAGCAATTTGGCAATGTCAATATTGCTATTTGCCATCTTGATGTTGCAGGGAATATTGCCACTCAATCCGACGGGATTGGGTGCGCCGACTTGGGATACCGCCTTACATACGACGATTTCATTTATTACCAATACCAATCAACAACATTATTCCGGTGAGACTACTTATAGTTATCTGGCTCAGACGTTGGGGTTGGGGTTGATGTTTTTTACCTCAGCCGGAACGGGAATTGCCGTGGCGATCGCCTTTATTCGCGGTTTGACTGGTAGACCGCTGGGCAATTTTTATGTCGATTTAACTCAGGCAATTACGAGGATATTATTACCGATTAGTATCGTCGGTGCGATCGCCTTTGTCGCCGCTGGCGTACCAGAAACTCTCTCTGGGCCGATCATTGTACCGACTTTAGAAGATCCGAATATCCGTCAGGCGATCGCACTAGGGCCAGTCGCACACTTTGAAATTATTAAACAATTAGGTGAAAACGGCGGCGGCTTTTATGCAATCAATTCCGCTCACCCATTCGAGAATCCGAATGGATTTACCAACCTGATTCAAACCTTGACGATGATTTCGATTCCCACCTCGATGATTTATACCTACGGCGTTATTGCCAATAATCGCAAGCAAGCCTGGTTGGTGTTCGGGATGGTATTTATTCTCTACGTCATATTCATTATTGTGACCGCGATCGGCGAGTATAACGGCAATAGTCAAGTCAACGCAATTTTGGGTAGCGTCCAGCCCAATTTAGAGGGCAAAGAAGTCCGATTTGGCTGGGCGCAATCTGCGCTATTTGCAGTCACCACCACGGGCACGATGACGGGTGCTGTAAATGGAATGCTCGATTCATTTATGCCTGCGGGGGGATTTATCTTCTTGTCGGATCTGTTTCTCCAAATCATTTGGGGCGGACAAGGGACGGGAACGGCATACCTATTCTGTTACCTAATTTTGGCAGTATTCGTCACCGGATTGATGGTCGGACGGACACCCGAATTTTTGGGGCGCAAGATTGAAAAAAATGAGGTGGTATTGACGAGCTTTTTACTGTTATTAGTACACCCAATTTTCGTATTAATTCCCGGTGCGATCGCGCTGGCATTTCCCGAACAACTCGCTGGCATTAGCAATCCCGGCTTTCACGGACTCGCCCAGGTGATGTATGAGTATGCTTCTGCTGCTGCCAATAACGGCTCCGGTTTTGAAGGATTAGCCGATACTCAACCTGTACCCACCGCTTTGTGGTGGAACCTTAGCACTTCCTTCAGCTTACTCGGCGGCAGATATATTCCGATTATCGCGCTATTACTGCTCGCTGAAGGCATGTCACAAAAACAGCCCGTACCCTTCACTACAGGTACCTTACGGACTGATACCGTGCTATTTACCGGAGTTACCGCTGGCGTGGTGGTAATTATGGGCGCACTAACCTTTTTTCCCGTGCTGGCACTGGGGCCGATCGCGGAGGGTTTTCAATTGGGTAAGTAGATTGATGTTCGATGTCCTGTTTCCGATCGGCTACCGTGTCAAGTCGGATGGACTTCGTTTTGAGATCTAAATCCCCCAACCCCCTTGGAAAGGGGGCTTTTAAAGTCCCCCTTTCCAAGGGGGATTTAGGGGGATTCCCACCAACTACGCCGCATCTCCAATAGACACAATAGCTTCCAGCCAAAGATTAGCTCCACCACATTTAGATAAATTATGGAATCCAAACCCGATCGATCTTCGCAGGCTCCTGGTGTGATGCGAGAGCCGAACCGACAGGCTCCACAGGCGGCAATGGCAGGCTTATACCAAAGAGCAGTGCGCGATGCTTTTATCAAGCTCGATCCGCGCACCGCGATTGGCAATCCAGTGATGTTCCTCGTTTGGGTAGGCACGATCGTTACTTTATTAGTTACCATCGACCCCAATTTATTCGGTACAGTCCGCGCCGATACTGGTTCCCAGCGGCTCTTAAATGGCACGATTACGATTATTCTCTTTTTTACAGTTATTTTCGCTAACTTTGCCGAAGCCGTCGCCGAAGGACGCGGTAAAGCCCAAGCAGATTCATTGCGATCGAGTCGTGCCGATACACCCGCCCGTAAAGTTTTACCAGATGGCACGATCGAACAAGTTAGCTCCACCGCCCTCCGTAAAGGCGATCGCGTCAAAGTCTCCATCGGTGAGCTGATTCCTGCCGATGGTGAAGTCGTCGCTGGGGTGGCTTCCGTCGATGAGTCGGCAATTACTGGCGAATCCGCACCAGTCTTAAAACAGCCTGGAACCGACATCGCCAGCTCCGTTACTGGGGGGACGCGGGTAGTTTCCGATGAATTAACCATCCAAATTACCGCCGATCCGGGACAAGGATTTATCGATCGAATGATTGCCCTCGTCGAAGGTGCCAAACGATCCAAAACCCCCAACGAGATTGCCCTGACAGTCTTTCTCGCCGTCCTGACTCAAGTATTCCTCATCGTCGTCGCCACCCTCTCACCGCTGGGCAACTACGTCAAGACTCCAGTTACGATCGCGATTCTCGTCTCATTATTAGTCGCCCTCATTCCCACCACCATCGGCGGCTTACTCAGCGCGATCGGGATTGCCGGGATGAATCGGGTATCGCAATTTAATGTCATAGCCACCTCTGGACGCGCCGTAGAAGCCTGTGGCGACGTAAATACGTTAATTCTCGATAAAACAGGTACCATCACCCTGGGCAACCGTTTAGCCGATGAATTTATCCCCGTTAACAATCACTCACTCGAAGAAGTTGCCACCGTCGCCCTAGCGGGTAGCTTATTCGACGAAACACCCGAAGGTAAATCGATCGTCCAACTGGCCGAAAAACTGGGTGCCAAGATCGATTTCGATAAATCTAGCTGTGAAGGTGTCGAATTCTCCGCCCGCACCCGGATGAGCGGTACCGACTTACCAAATGGAGTCGAAGTTCGTAAAGGGGCGATCGATGCCATTCGCGGTTTCGTGCGATCGCGTGGTGGCACCATTCCCCCGGCATTCGACGAAGCATACGAGCGCGTCTCCAAACTCGGCGGTACCCCCCTGGGAATTTGTCAAAATGGGGACTTATACGGCGTAATCTATCTCAAAGATATCGTCAAACCCGGACTCAAAGAACGCTTCGACCAACTCCGCCGCATGGGAGTCCGCACGATCATGCTCACTGGCGACAACCGGATCACCGCCTCCGTCATCGCCCAAGAAGCTGGAGTCGATGACTTCATCGCCGAAGCCACCCCCGAAGACAAAATCGACGTAATTAAACGCGAACAGTCTCAAGGTAAACTCGTCGCCATGACTGGAGACGGCACCAACGATGCCCCAGCCCTCGCTCAAGCCAACGTCGGCGTAGCAATGAACTCCGGCACCCAAGCCGCCAAAGAAGCCGCCAACATGGTCGATCTCGACTCCGATCCCACCAAACTAATCGATCTAGTCGCGATCGGCAAACAACTCCTCATCACCCGTGGTGCCCTGACTACATTCTCGATCGCCAACGACATCGCCAAATACTTCGCCATCATCCCCACCATCTTCGCCGCCGCAGGCATCGGCTCATTAAACATCATGGGACTAAAAAGCCCCCAATCAGCCATCCTCGCCGCCCTAATTTACAACGCCTTAATCATCCCCGCCCTCATCCCCCTCGCCCTCAACGGCGTAAAATTCCGACCCCTCACCGCCGACCAACTCCTGCAACGTAACATCCTCATCTACGGCTTAGGCGGCGTAATCGCCCCCTTTATCGCCATCAAAATCATCGACGTACTACTCCCGATCGCCTAACACCTATGAATAGCAAACTATCTGAAGATTTTACCTTTATCTGGTCAGCCTGGAACCGCCGTAAATATCCTACCTATTTATTTCTCGCACTGTGTTTGAATGTCGTACTTGCCTCGGCAGCTTTCGCCGCCACAGGTGATGCCTTCTCCCGTCCCCAAATCTACGCCTTAGGTATTTTAGGTTTGGGTACGATCGCCCTCTCCGCCTATCTGTTCGTAGTCATGTTTCAACCAGAACGATTTTAGAGGAGATGGGAGATGGGAGATGGGAGATGGGAGATGGGAGATGGGAGATGGGAGATGGGAGTTGGGAGATGGGAGATGGGAGTTGGGAGATGGGAGTTGGGAGTTGGGTTTCATTCTTCAACCCAACCTACAGATCTTCGCTCAACCTCCAAGGGTTGAGCGAAGTCGAAACCTAAACCGACAAATATCTGGGATGTTACTTCCACGCAAGTCCCTTAGTGGATAGTGAATATTGAATAACAGTTTGACAAAACCCGCATCGAAGCCATACATGGAATGTAGTAACACCCACCCCGATTCTAACTAACTAACCCTTACGCAGCGACTCGCGCTCGTCGGGTTCCCCGACGGTTTAGCGAGTCAAGACAGGAGAGTTTGAGAGGCGGCGTTCCGCCTCTGGCACGGGGGGTCTGGGGGTCGGAACCCCCAGATCCGGGTTCTGCCCCCACCAGCAAAAATCGCAGCCCACTAATATCTATCGTCTACCGCCCCGCCTCATACTTACAACCTACCGATCGTTAATCCAAAACCCCACAAATAACCATGAACCTCCCCCGTGAAATCGGCAAAGCCCTCCGCGCCACCCTCGTCTTGTGGCTCCTCGTCGCCATCATCTACCCCTTCACCACCATCGCCATCTCCCAACTCGCCTTCCCTTACCAAGCCAACGGCAGCCTCCTTAAAAATTCCCAAGGTAAAATCGTCGGCTCCGCCCTCATCGGACAACCCTTCACCAGCGCGCGCTACTTCAACAGCCGCCCCAGCAGCACCAGCTACAGCACCGCCGATCCCAAAAAAGACGAAGCAGGAGTCCTCAAAACCGGAGTCTCAGGAGCCAGCAACCTCGCCCCCAGCAACCCCGCACTACTCGATCGCATCAACGGCAAACCCGACCCCGACCCCAAAAAAGCCATTCCAGGCGACCTCCCCAGACTCCAGCAAGCAGGCATCAAACCCACCGCCGACCTCCTCTACACCTCCGGCTCCAGCCTCGACCCCCACATCACCCCTGAAGCCGCCACAGCCCAAATTCAACGCGTCGCCACCGCCCGCAAACTCCCACCCGATCGACTCAACACCCTCATCGCCCAAAATACCGACCCCCGCTTCCTCGGCATCTTCGGCGAACCAGGAGTAAATGTTTTAAAGTTAAATCTAGCTTTAGATGCTCTACCTAAAACCTAATACCTAATACCTAATACCTAGAGCCTATCCCATGCAAACCTACCGTCGCGGCAAACATAAAATCTTTATCGGCATGAGTCCTGGTGTCGGTAAAACCTACCGAATGCTCGAAGAAGGACATCGATTGAGATCGGAAGGCATTGATGTCGCAATTGGCTTACTCGAAACCCACAACCGCGCCGAAACCGTCGCCAAAGCGATCGGATTAGAACAAATTTCCCGTCAGTCGATCGCGTGTAAGGGTGCTACATTTACCGAAATGGACGTAGGTGCGATTCTCGATCGACATCCGCAACTAGTATTAGTAGACGAGCTAGCCCATACCAATATCCCTGGTGCAGAGCGCGAAAAACGCTACCAAGATGTCGAAGAGATTCTCACTGCTGGCATCGACGTGTATTCTACCGTCAATATCCAGCATCTCGAAAGCCTGAACGATACTGTCGCCCAGCTTACCGGAATTGTCGTGCGCGAACGCATTCCCGATCGCGTTCTCGAAACCGCTGATGAAGTCGTCGTTGTCGATGTTACCCCCGAAACCCTCCAAGAACGACTGCGCGACGGCAAAATCTACGCACCTGAAAAAATCGACAGCTCCCTTAATAATTTCTTTCAGCGCCGTAATTTAGCCGCATTGCGAGAGTTAGCACTCCGAGAAGTCGCAGACAACATCGAGGGTACCCAGTCGAATGGAGATGCCCTCGTACCCGCAACTTGCAACATTCACGAACGAGTACTGGTATGTATCTCGACATATCCCAATACCGTGCAACTGCTCCGGCGCGGGGCGCGAGTTGCCCACTACATGCACGCTCGATTTTATGTATTATATGTCAACGAACCCGATCGATTTTTGACCAAAGCCGAAAGCTTGCATATCGCCACCTGCGAACGGCTCTGCCAAGAATTTGGCGGTGAATTCGTCCAAGTGCGCGACTACAATATCATTAAAGCGATCGCCCAAACTGCCCAACAATACCGAATTACCCAAATAGTCATGGGTGAAAGTCAAAAATCGCGATGGCAAATCTTCTGGAAAGGTTCGCTCACGCAGCAGATCCTCCGCTTGCTCAAAAATGTCGATATTCACATCATGTCAACTAGTAGATCTGCTGACGAGGCTCGATCGAAATCCTAACCAATAAATCGCTCCTGTAATTCTGGAGTCGGCACCATACAACGATCTCGCCGCCCAAACAGCACGAATCGCTGCCGCGCAAACTCGCTATAAGCCCAATCTCTCAGCGGCTGCGGCATCGCTGTAAAATTAGCCAAATATTGCCAACCACCATCCAATTTCGCTAGCACCGCCAACACCGCATCGCTTTTAGTCAAAACTTTATCGCCATCTACTAGCATCAGTGTTTGAATATCGATCGGATCTAAGCCATGCTGACGATAAAGTTGTTGTCCTAATTCAGATTGAATCGCCGCAAACTTAAAGATTTTGTGTCGATCGATCTCGATTACCAGTTGCACCGCACTATTACAAAAATTGCAGACACCATCAAATAAAATTAGATTTTGATACATATTTTTCTAGGTAAATATTTAATTCCGCAATGGTTCTAGGAGCCGGAACTTCTTGGCTCATTAACGGAGCCAGCCGCGACCAAACTTGCCATAATGTCGGCATTCCCAATTCAAATTTTGGCAGATATTGAAGCTGCTGGAAAACTTCCAGAGTTTCTCCCTCTGCAACTAATTTTCCTCGTTCCATTACCAAAATCCAATCCGCCCATTGATAGACAAAATCCAGATCGTGGGTGGCAATTAGTAGCGTCGTCCCTAATTGCGCGATCGATTCTAGTTCTACTAACAGGTTGCGCGTTTGCACCGGATCGAGATAAGCCGTCGGTTCGTCTAATAATAATAATTCGGGTTGTAAAGCCATTACCCCCGCAATACTCACCCGCTTTTTTTGTCCTAAACTTAGGTGCTGTAATGGCGACATAGCCAGAGTTTCTAAATTAAAATCGGCGAGAGTTTTCATGACTTTTGCCGCTACTTCCGATTCGGGTAAGCCTTGATTGCACAATCCGTAAGAAATATCTGCTGCCACAGTCGGCGCGACGAGTTGCTGTTCGGGATCTTGAAATACTAACCCTACTCGCTGTCGCCATCTTTTGAGTGCGGCTTTGTCGAATGTTAATGGTAAATTGTCTAGTAATACCGTCCCGCGATCGGGTTTACATAAGCCATCGGCAATTAGAAACATTGTCGATTTGCCACAACCATTTTCACCAATTAGGGCTGTTTTTTTATGTTTGGGCAACCCGAAGCTCAAGCCTTGCAAAGTTGGCGCAGTCGCCAGCGGGTAACTATAATAAATATCTTTAAATTCTAGCAAATATTCAGACATATATTCGGTACAAAATCTCTCCAACTAGCAGCACCATACAACCGACGATCGATTCATTAGCATAACGTTGAGAATACTGATAAGACTGCGGTTGCCAAAATCGAAATTCCTGCTCGAAGCCGCGTGCCATCACCCCCAAACTCAACTGTCGATACCTACTCACCGTGCGTTGAATCAACTGATGAACTAGTAAGTTTAAGCTGTTGATTCTCAGTTTTTGAGTCCGATAACCACCGCGCGAAATTTGAGCGGTGACGATCGTTTGGGCGGTGTTTGCTAACAGAAAAATACAGCGGTAAATTAACAGCGATAATTCGATGAGAATCGGCGGACAGCCAATTTTTGCACAAGTAGCCGCCAGATCGATCGCGGGAATTGTCAGTACGATAAAAAATAGCACGGAAGTACTCGCCCAGCAGCGAATGATGAGTTCGAGTGCCCGGATCGAACCGCGATGGCTCAGATAAATCTGCCCGCCCCATACCTGCATCTGCCACAACGCATCGGACTGCATTTCTGGCGAGATGCTACTAGCATACTCGATCGCGATCGCAGGCAGACTAGTCACCAAAAATACCGAAACTCCCAACAGCATCGCCCCATAAACCCCACGCGGTATCCCCGCATAAACCACAATCCAGATGCTCATCCACCCAAAAATGACGATTTGTACCGGATAGTGAGTTACCAGAGCCAGCAGCAGCACGGTGATGGCAAACCAGAGCTTTTGACTGGGGGGCAGATGGCGCAGCCGATTGCTATAGGCAAGCGTATCGAGCTGAATATGCACTAATCGCGATGTTCGATCGAGGGGACGATTTCATCTGTTCTCCGGCGTTCGGTGCGCCCCTTATATAAACCTAAGATATAACAAGTTACCCCCGATCCGATCGCGGCTTGAGTGGCAAATAAAAAGGTTTCAACTTCGCCGCCAGATGGTTTAATTACTGGTGTAAACCAAGGTTTGTATCCCGGTTTAACTTCTTCGATCGCCGTGACGTTAATACTATCTGTCGCTTTAAATTCTTTACCCTGAAAAATTAAGACTGGAGCAAAAGACAAGGCAACAGCCATACCTAATAACCACCAATTATTCGTTGGTTTTTGCATCTAAGTTATTTCCCTGTTGAAAGAGTTGGAGTATTTTTAATTCCTGTTGACCGTAATCTTGCAGCCAGTTCCATACTAGCAAGGTTAATAAACCCTCACTAATTGCCAGCGGAATTTGGGTAATTGCAAACACGCCGACAAACTTAATAAAAGCTGCCATAAACCCACCCTGAGCGGCGGGAAATGCCAGAGCCAATTGCACCGCAGTGACTAGATAAGTACATAAGTCTTCTAACATTGAAGCCATAAACACGGCAATTTTTTGATGTCCGGTTTTGACGATCG